>JAIPGO010000082.1 GCA_021736135.1 Candidatus Cloacimonadota bacterium | reverse complement strand
ACCGCAAACTGGGAGTTGAATATAGCAATTTACCGATAAGAAAAACCATAGTAAAACAGTAATTTAAAAAAGTTCCTGTAGTGCCTGAATTTTAAGTCATTAAGAATCAATCACTTATGGTTAAGGTGCGAAAGTCAGGCTAATCAATAATAAATTTTGGAGTCTAATATGAAAACAGTTCTCATTTTCTTGATTTTATCAATTGTTTGCCTGTTTACAGGTTGTACAGTTAGTGATGATGATAACAGAATTATACCCATTAAAGAGTGAAATTATTGGATTTATGAGTTTCCAGGTGAAGAAAATGCTGATACTCTGTATTATGAATTGCTGGCAGAACCAGGACCTGATTCACTTGGTAACTGGTTTTGGGTCTGCTGGTCAAGTGACGAAGATCCACCTTCAATTCTAGCTAAGATTAAACCGGAAGGATATTGCATTAACTGGAGCGACTATGTCGACAAAAACTCCACAATGTATGACCTTTGGGGTAGAAAAACTACAGATCCGGCAAAAGCGGTTAATTCCATATTTAGCCGTTATGATGATATGGAATTCCTCCTCATCAAATACCCTATCGAACTTGATGAAGAATGGATAATCGCTACTCAGAATCATTATAACGAAGATGGTCAATACGTTTGTGATTTTTATTTGAAAGGAAGATATGACCTTCACACTTCGGTTCAGGTGCAGGCAGGAGATTTCTCCATTCTAAGATATCAATACTTTAATGATGGACCATCTGAATACCCAATTCTTAATCGATTGATGGAAAGATTCTATTGCAAACCCGGCGTTGGCCGGATACTCGATGAATACTATTATGAATATAATGAACCAATTATCTGGGAAAGGATCCTGGAACTATTAGATTACCAGGTTCACTAAAACTAATAAGATTTTATTAAATAAACCAATAAGCCTTATAAGCCAAATAGATCATACAAAACTTATTAGGCTCATTAGGCGTATAAAGCTTATCATCTGACTACTCTCCGTCATAATATTCTACTTTATAATATATCTCTTGACAATATTATGCAGTATAATTCATCTGCACCTGTCTCTAAGAATATGAACCCATGGAGGTTAAATATGAATAAAGTGGATCTGGTGGTTTTAGGCTTTCTGATGCGTGAACCGATGCATGGTTATCAGATAGCCGAGTTTTTTGAAAAGCGCGGTCTCGAGTTCTGGATCAAGATCAAGATGCCTTCAGTATATAAGGCACTTACGCGTCTGGAAGAAAGTGGTCATTTAGTGGGCAAAGTTGAAGTTGATGAATGCAATCGTGCCCGGAAGGTATATTCGATCACAGATAGCGGAAAAATCTATTTTCAGGAATTGCTGGATGAGATATTCTTTACGGAAAAGTTCGTATCTCCATTTGATTTCTGGAATGCCTTCCGCTTTATTGAGGGCAATGTTACCCGGGATTATTTTATAGAAATGATCAGGCACCGGCAGATGCTGATGATGCAGCATCAGCAGGAAATGGAGGAAAAGCGCAAATGCCATGAACAGTCGTCCGATGATGCCCCTCCCCCCTTTTATCTCAGGATGCTTTTTCATAACATGCACAAAATTAAAGAACATGAGCTCAAATTGCTGGATGAAATCCTCTCAGCAGCGCTGTTGCCGGAAAATGCACAAGTATTTAAAAAAATGGGAGATTAATGTATGAAGAAACTAATTGATCTGGGATTTATTCTACTACTCACCGCCACAATGTCTGCGACAAATATCTTAACTCTGGAAGATGCATTAAAATCGGCTCAAAATAATAATCCCGAACTCAGAACTGCTGCCAGCGAAATGCAATCTGCACAGAAATCCAGCCAGAGCAGTTTTATGGGTCTTGGTCCTGCCGCCAACCTGAATTACAGTAAAAGATATTCAAATCCGGGCTCCATAAATGGCGTGGATGAAACTTCCTCTCTTAATATCAGCGCCAGCCAGCCACTGTTTAACGGTGGCAAGGTTTTTCTTTCCTCTCTGATGGCTGAAAATACTTATAAAATAAAAAAAGCTGCCTGGCGCAGCAAATTTTTAGAAGTTACCACTAATACGGAAACAAAATACTATAGCGTGCAAAGCAACCGGGAAATGGTGAAAGCTCTGGAAAAAAATCTGGAACATAGCTCTGCCAGTCTGGAAATAGCCTTGGCTAAATATGAAGCGGGAATCCTTTCTAATGCGGAACTTTTACAAATGCGCAGCGAGAAGCTTTCCCGGGAACTTACTCTCATTAATATGCGCAATGCCTATTCCTTGAGCAAACTGGAACTGGCTGATTACGCCGGGATCACCGGTGACTTTGAAATTGAGGACTTTTCCGCGGCTGCTATTGATGAGCTGCTTGCTGCCGTAAATGCTCTCACACCCACACAACAGAAAAGTCTGGAAGAACGTCTGCTGGTCTTAGGAGAAAAGAATAATCCCACTCTGCAGATTTCACAACTCGGCATTAATAATTCCAAAAAGGCTCGTTTAATGGCAGCTGGTAACTTTCTGCCTTCACTCAATCTATCCTATACCTATAGCTGGGATAATACAAATATTGAGGAAGATTTTGAGGGCAGCAGCACTCTGAGTCTTATGGCATCAGTGCCCATTTTCCCTCTGGCAGATAATGCTTTAGACTATCAGGCTGCGCGTTATGATCTGCGGAGCTCCGAGTTTTCTTATGAGTCCACCCATAATTCCATCATCCTGGCAATCCGCAGCTCCTTTTTAAACCTGATCACTTCAGCTAAAGCTGTGGAATCCGCCCGTTCAGGCAGCGAATATGCCTGGGAAACCTGGCAGCAGATGCGCGCCAATTTCGAACAGGGACTCGTTTCTGCCAATGATCTGCTTTCCATAGAAGTTATGGTAATCAATTCCGATACCAGCTATATCACTGCCCGTCAGAAACTTCTGGAATCCGTTTCCAGCCTGAACCTGTTACTGGGTCTGGAAGAAAAAGCACAATTAATAGAAATTATCAATAATCCGGAGGAATAATGAATAAAATAATAAAACTGCTTATATCCGGGCTTCTCCTGAGCATTCTTTTTACAGGATGTGCCAAGAGTAATCCCGCTACTCAAGCGATGAATTCTAAAAATGTGGAAAAACCTGTACCGGTGATGGTGGAAACTGCCACTCTGGCAGATCTGGAAGAATACATTTCTTTTACAGCAAAACTGGAAGGAATAACGGATATCTATTTGACCAGCGAAAGCAGCGGTAAGGTGATGGAACTCAAAAAACAACTGGGTGACTGGATAGAAAAAGGCGAAGCAATTGGCAGCATCGAAAATGACAGCTATCAAAACATGTTAATTCAGGCAAGAGCATCTCTGCTGTCTGCCGAAGCATCGGTGGAACTGGCGGAATTGCAGATGGAAACCAGTGAAAAATTATTTATGGAAGCACGTATTTCCCGCAGCGAATATATTTCTGCTCAAAGCAGTTACAAACAGGCTCAGGCTGCCCGTGAAAATGCCCGGGTTGCCTTAAAACAAAGTGAACTTAATGTGAAAAATGCTCAGTTTACTGCCCCTGTTTCAGGCTATATCAGCGATCTGAAACTCGAAATCGGATCATATATCGGAATCGGTCAGCAGGTTTGCCGCATAGTTGATAATCGGAAGCTGGTTATTAAAACAGGGCTGAGTGAAGCGGATATTTTCGGGATCAAGAAAGGTCAAAAAGTAAATATCATTTCTGATCATTCAGAAATTCCGGTTAACGGTAAAATTACCGGCATAGGCATCGCTCCCATAAATGGCTCGATTCACTATCCCGTGGAAATTGAACTGGAAAATCCGGGAAAATCACTGCTCCCCGGTATGGTGGTTTCCGGAAATATATTGCGTAAAACTTATGAAAAGGTGCTCTATACTTCCATCAATAACCTCACCCAGATCTATGACGAATACTTGCTCTACACGATTAATGATGAAAATCGCGCTGAACAACACAAAGTAAAACTGGGTAGTCAGATTGAAAGGAATGTGATTATTATCAGCGGCATCAATCCCGGTGACCGTGTTGTGATCGAAGGCGCCAGCAGTCTTAATAATAATTCTCTTGTCGAAATCAAGAACTGATATCAGGAGCATTTATGTCTTTAGCAAAATTTTCTGTTGATAATAAGATCCTGATCAACATGATCATGATCATCGTCTTCATCTATGGTATCTACACGATGATCAATATCCCAAAGGAAGAAATGCCGGCTGTGGATTTCGGTTCTTTCTACATTTTAGTAACTTATCCAGGTGTTTCTCCTTCCGAAATGGAAAAACTGGTCGTGAAACCGATTGAAGACGGAATTTCCGATATTCAGGACGTTGATTACATTTCCTCTACTACCCGCGAAGGTATGGCAACCATCTTCGTAAGCATGGCAACAAATGCCAATATTGATAAAGCCTGGGATGACTTGAATACGGAACTCGACAAAGTCAAAGACATTCCTGAAGATGCCAATGACCCCATTCTCGTTCGCCTTAATATGCGCGAAGTTAATGAAATATGTACTGTTGCACTCGGCGGTGATTTTTCCGGTAATGCCATCCGTGAAATTGCAAATGATTTTAAAGATGAACTCATGAATATTGATTACATTTCCAAAGTGGAGATCGCTGGTACCCGGGAACGGGAAATCTGGATTGAAGCAAATGCGGAAAAACTCGATAATTTCAGGATCAGTCTGAATGATATTATGAATGCCATTTCCCTGCGAAATAAAAATACACCCGGTGGAACAATTCGTTTCGGTAGAGTGGAATATCTCATTCGTTCAATTGGTGAATATGATAATACCGTGGAAATCGGCGAACAAGTGATCGCCATGGATGAACAGGGTCGCGCCATTCGTATTCAAGATGTGGCAACTATTAACGATACGCTCGAAAAACCGGTTACTATTGGAAAACTGGATGGTGAATCTGCCGTGAACGTAAATGTTTATAAAAAAGCGGATGGTAATATCATCAACGTAATGAAAGATGTTCGAAAACTAACCAGCGAATGGGAAAAGAGAATTCCCGGTCTCAGTGCCAAAGTTCAGGATGACGGCTCCATTCGTGTGAGTAACAGTATTAACACTCTCGGTAGTAGCGCTCTTTTTGGTATAATCCTCGTATTTCTTGTTCTCTTTGTGTTTATCGGCTGGAAAAATGCCCTCTTTGCTGCCTGGGGTATTCCCTTTTCTGTTTTACTCACTTTCATCCTGATGAACCAGCTTGATGTTACCATTAATAATCTTAGTCTTTTCAGCCTGATCCTGGTACTGGGTATGATCGTAGACGATGCCATCATCGTGCTGGAAAACGTGCACCGGTACCGCGAGATGGGCTATAACCGGCGCGAAGCAGCAATTGAAGGTACACGGCAGATAATGTGGCCTGTAATTTCTGCTGTACTCACCACGATTGCCGCTTTTTCTATTCTCCTGATGATGGAAGGCAGAATGGGGCAATTTATGAAGGTCTTCCCTATCGTGATCTCGGTAGCTTTGATTTCTTCTCTTTTTGAATGTCTGGTGATCCTGCCCTCGCATATTGCGGAGTTTGGTGATAAAAAATTACAAGTGCACCGTGAAGACAGCCGGCTCCAAACCTGGCTGGAAAAAGCTTATCGTAAATTAATTAAATCAGCACTCAAACACCGTCTCCGTTCGATCTTGATAGTTGTTCTGGCAATGATCGCTGCTGTGGCTTCCATATTTATGGGTCTAGTGAATTTTGAATTCTTCCCGCGCCATAAAGCTGATACTCTCACAATTCAGCTCGATTGCCCCGTCGGTTATAATCTCGATAAAACTAATGAGATCGTTAGTCAATTCGAACAATACGTGATGCGTATGCAGGGAAAAGAAGATATTGAAGCCGTGGTTACCACTATTGGTCAATATACCGAAAATCACCGTTCCAAGAAGGAAACCAACATCGCTGAAGTTAAGATTGATCTGGTGGAACTCGATAAAATGCAGTTCAGTCATGACATTCTGAAACAAAACCTGCGAAAATTCCTCGATAAACTGCCAGGTCTTTATTCCTATAAAATGTCTGAAAACAGCCGTGGTGCTCCAACAGGTGGCGATATTGAATTGCGTATCCTCGGAGATGATCTGGATAGACTCCAATACATCGGAAGCTATATTATCAGCGAACTGGAAAAAATACCCGGAACTGCTGACTTGGAAACAAGTTTCTACGAGGGTAAAAAAGAGATCCAGATCTATCCTGATTATGATAAACTCAAATTTTACGGTCTCTCTGTTAACAGCGTTTCCAGTCTCATCGCTCAAGCTTGCTATGGAATGACCATTTCCAAATATCGCGGGGACGGGATGGATGAATATGATATTATTCTCAAGATCAGAGAAGATCAGGTGGATATGGTGGAAAAACTGCAAAATCTTAAATTGCGATCAATTACTGGTGACCTGATTGCGTTGAAAGATGTTGCAGATCTGAGAATCACCGGAGGTTATGCCCAGATCAACCATCGTGATGGAAAAAGAATCATCGAAATCACCGGTAATGCTACAACCTACGTTGATGAAGCTGGAAATGTGATAAAAAGAACTCCTGACGAAATTACTGCCCTGCTGAAAGGTAATGATTTAACTGGAGAACCGGGCATACTGTCTAATTTTTCCCAGAATTTTGCCGGCTATGAAATCGAATATGGCGGTGCCGCCGAACAGCAGAAAGAAGTGTATAATTCCCTTTATCTGGCTGGTCTAATCGCACTTCTGCTTATCTTCACTATCCTGGCAACGCAGTTCCGCAGCTACGTGCAGCCGCTCATCGTGATGTTTGCCATTCCCTTCGGGCTGATTGGTGTAATCTTCGGACTCATCATCACTGGTCTACCTTTTTCCATGATGACCATGATCTCGGTAGTTGCTCTTTCGGGTATTGTGGTTAATGATTCGCTGGTCCTGGTGGATTTCGTAAATCGTGAAAGAGAACGCGGCATTGACCGCTGGAATTCGCTCATCAACGCCGGCGCTATCCGCCTGCGCCCCATTTTAATGACCACCATCACTACCATTGCCGGCTTCGCACCCATCATTTTCTCCACTTCCGAAACCATTGCTGATTACAAACCCATGGCGGTCAGCATAGCTTTCGGACTCGCTTTCGCCACCATGCTCACCCTGCTCGTGATCCCGGTTATTTATTCATTAGTGGATTCCGTTTTCTATCGCTTAAAAATGACTAGATTCCAGGGCGAGCATAAATCCCGCGAAGATTGCCTCAACTGCCCGGAAGAAAATAAATAAATAGTTACTCAAAAAAAACAGGTGGCTGCTCTGATGACAGCCACCTGTTTTCTTTAATATAGGCCATATACGACCTATAGGACTTATAAGCCTAATAATCAATACTAAAAGTCACAATTTCCATCCAGAAATCAGTAAATTTATCCTGTAACGAAAGTATAAACAAAGATCAATCTAACGAAAAAATGTTAGATTGTGCCTTGTTTTCCCACGGTATGAGCATTTCTCTGAATATTATTCTGTAAATCTCTTCATTTAATATAGTTATAGATTAGAGCATTTAGTTTACATAATAATTTACCGGTAATCAGAAAACTGTTGTAATTTCATTTTATTCTATGCTATACGTATGTTACTATTTACAATTATGCTTAATCAGGATGATAAGCTACGTAGATCAAACTTCCAGTTTGATTCATATTGTGCAGTAGGATTTCACAAATAGCACTCTTTGTAAAAAGCTTACTGCATAAAATGTGTCAAAAAGAAGATTATCCGTGTAAATCCGTGAAATCCGTGGCTATATGAATTCGAAATTGAGAAAGTGGGATGATGAGAAGGGGTGAGAATATAAACGACGGAGCGACGGGGCGATGGAGTGACTTAGCGACTTAATGCAAGATAGTGAAAAGAGAGAAGAAAGCACCCACAAACCAGCTCTTAAATCATTAATTATTAATCATTAATCATTAATTAAAGAGAGTTAACGTTCAGCTACCAGCAGGCTGTAGCCGTGCAGCCGGATTTCGCGGCAACTGCCAAAGTGGTTACGGATAATATCCACCAGTTTCCAGGGATTTTTGGTAACAAACCAGGCTTTGCCGCCTTTTACCAGGTTTTCACGGGCGGTTTCCACAAAAAGTTCAGCGATGCGGTAATCGGAAAAATAGGGCGGATTTCCAGCAAACACATCAACTTTTCCGGGGGCTTTGTACCCGGCAGCGGAAAGTATAATCTGATAATTTTCAATACCATTTTTTTGACAGTTATATTCTGTAGCTTTCAGAGCCCGGCTGTTGGAATCGACAAAATATATGGTCTTCAGTTTTTTGGTTTTTGCCAGCGAGATACCGATGGAGCCGATGCCGCAACCCATATCAAGAAAACTTTCGCCATCCTTGATCTCTATCTTTTCCAGCATGGCTTTGGCACCTTCGTCAACCCTGTGATGTGCAAAAACTCCCGGCAGGGAACGAAAGGACAGTTCTTCACCCGTAAGACTGGTAAAAGGGAAATCATCACTGTAATCAGTATATTCGATTTCGCCTTTTTTCTTTTTCCCGATCAGGATCAGTCCCAGATCGTTGGCACCATCGATCGTGGCACCGCCAAACATATCCTGCATTTTTTCGGTAATATGCTTTTCTTTTTCTTCCAAAGCCAGGAATAGCTTGCCGTCCCTTTTCAGACTCTGGTGACACTGCTGCATCAGATCAAAGACGTATTCCTTCACCAGGTTAGCTTTTGTCTGTTGCCATAAGATAACGTCATATTCCCCGGTGACATCGGGTTCACATATCACTTTAACTTTTCCCGCTTCATTATGTTTCAGGTTGTGGACGATCTTGTCACAATAATAGCGGTCTGTATTGAGGTTTATCACTTTTGCCAAGGGATACATATCAGAAGCGATCATGCTCAGTACACCGGTTCTGTTTTCCAGAACCAGGATCTTTTGAGGTTCCTTCAAACCCGGTAATACGTTTATGAGCCGCTTCTCCGTCTCATTCAAACCGGAGCGGGAATATACTTCCACCGTCTTATCAATGAACTTTTCCAGCACATTATCTTTATGATATTTATTGATATATATCTTCATTTTATCTCCTGATATCTCATCTTCTTACGTCAGAATAAAAGAATAACATATTTTAGCAACTATAAAAAAGAAGTGAGTTTTCATCAGTACTTTAGAGCTGCTAAATTTCAGCCTATATAGGACTTATAATTCGTGAGTCGTGATTTGTGATTTGTGTGCTCCAACATCACCTTAACAGGAAGTTAGAATCCCTTTCTCAGGTTCATATCAAGGTTAGAGAAATTCTTGTTAATATGGATAGCCAGATTTTGGAAATCAGGTTTACCGGTTGTTGGGCGTTCTAATCCATAAATATGCCAGTATTCTTTGGGGACCATGATAATTTTATCCAGTTTATCATTTTCATTTTTATCCTGAAAGGCAAAGAGTATGAAATCACCTTCGGGAATATCAGAAATAATAAAGTCAATGTATTCCTTTTTTAGATCTGCTTTTGTGGGACTATGAACGTAGAAGTATTGAGCTGGTAATTCTTCTTCAAATTCTTCTTTTGTCAGACATGTAACAGTGATTGGAATGTCTTTTGTAAAGGTGACTCTGCCTTGTACGGTATAAGTAATGTCCTGAAAAATTTCAGCAGCAGAGATGCAATAAACGAAAGAAACCAGAATAAGCATTGTAAGAGATAATTTCATAGAGTAATTCCTTTATTAAAAACTAGAATGCGTGAATTCATTAAAACCTCCATACTTAAATCCAAAAGTATTTAGTAAAAGAAATAGTCAAGTGAATTAGATATTTCAGGTTACCTTGTGATAAACCGGAACTAAGAGGCGTTTATCAACCATCAGTCTTCTTTTCAATTCTTAAGAAAAACTGGTAAATTTGAGCTAATATAGGACTTATATTAACTCGTGATTTGTGAAGAAATGCGAAGGTCGATAGTGGGGGTTTTGAATTTAAAATAATTGATAACAACCATTTATAAACTTCGTCTTGTTTGTTTTGTTCGTTGCTAAAAAAATCTTCGCCTTTTATTTCAGCAATACAGCTCTTTTGTGTAGTACTTCGTTTCCGCTTTGTAGCCTGATAAAGTAAACGCCACTGCTGCATTTGCTGCCCGAAATATCTCTACCTTCCCAAACCACATCACCTTTACTCTCTATGATATCTTCTTTCCACACGATCTGACCCTTCACATTATATATGGAAATTGTACCATTAACACCATCTTTTGCCAATGTCCAGCTAATATGCAGCTCAGGATTAAACGGATTCGGCATTAATTCCATAGTGCAAGTTACGGATGGAATGTCATTTTCTTCTGCCTTTACCTCTGGGATACTCCACCCTTGTATCATAACATCACTACCGGAGTAACCCATATATTGATAAGGATTGCTAACCATCGATTGCCAGCAGAAATAGACATCATCATCAAAAACTTCTGCGGCAAGAGATTTATTATGGCTATATTCAGCGTAACAGGTAACAGGATTTTCTCCAGGAATATTCTGCAGATTTCCATTAAAATCATAGTACCCCATTTTCAGGTCTGCATATTCACCCTGCAACTGTGTCATAAAAACGACTAGCCCATCGTCAACTGCCTGAACATCAACAATCTCACAGTTCTCGGTATCAGGCAGATATACTTCTTCCTGCAAAACTGCTCCAGCCATTGTATAACTTTGAAATTTAGCCGGATTTCCGCTTTCTGCATCATATCTGATAACTCCGAAACTGTTTGAAAAAAGGACTATACCCCAGATATTTTCCGGGATTTCGTAACCAATATCCAACCCATTCGTACCAAAGACATGTTCACCTTCATTACTGAGCAATTGACACCTTACATCGGCTATACTTGTTCCAGAATGTAATACCAGCAGCCCCTGCTCCGTAAGTCTGTAATCATCATTAACCTGTATTGTAAGTATATAGCGTCCACAACCGGTTGACCAGTCAATATCCCCTTCATCACCAATATGGCTTATATGCAAACCACCCCAAAAATAATGATTGATAAGGAATCTCCCCCTTACATCAACCTCACCATAAGCAAGCTGATTCAATTCCACTATCACACCACCATCTTCTAATACTGTTTCGCCACCGATTATCTGCTGATATTTGAAATCGTCTCCTCCATCCCAGTAAATATTGGCAACATCTCCCGTAAGAGAACCGCTAACATAACCAACACTTTCTCCAAGAGCAAAGTCAATACCACTTTCACCCCACAAATCAACACCCAGTTCCATATCAAGTAAATGTACTCTTTTCTGCTCCATTTCTCTGTTATAAATCAACACCAGATTATCATTTCTATCCAGCACCCTTGTAACTCCACTAAATACGATATCACCTTCTGGATTTGATAATGGTTCACCGGCACCATTTAAACACTGTAATATTAACCGGTTTCCGCCATAATCCATTTCCTGATAACCGGTATGCTTCATCAATATCGCTTCAAAATCTTCTGCAATATAAACTTCCTGAGGTATCAAATACCGTTCAACTCCTTCCCGCACTATTACGGGTTCTGTTCCTGTCAAAAAATCCCCGGAATCGGATATAACAACAAAATCAAGCACCTGCTGCAATTGATCATCTCGTTTCAACCCTGCCCAAAATGTTTCTCCTGCAGTTGTTCTAAACCAGGCAGATCGATAACATTGCGGATAAACGTCAAAATCATACCATCCGCTTGCAGGTGATATAAGTTCGCCATCTGAGTTATAATCAATAAGAGTATAATTTTGAATTTCGTCATAATACACTGTATTTCTTTTTATGAATCTGATGCCATCATCAGTCTTGATCCAGGCAGATGCTGTTTCTTCTGACTCGTCCATAACCGTCTGAAACCATTGTAATTGGGTTTGATAATCAAACTGATAAACTTCTCCATCACTACTAAAAGCATAAAAAACATCGTTTCCAGCAACCAGGAATTCTGTTTGAAAATCATACAGATTATAATTATTCATCACCCAGGCAAGGTTGCCATTCTGAAGGATATAAGCTGTTGCAAAGTTCCATCCGCAGAGATAATCTCCACCAGGTGTAATCTCGAAAAAAATACCGCTTCCATGGCTGCCTCCGTAGAAATCCTCCACTATAGTGATTCCTCCGGGATATACTGATTCTCCGTCAGCAGTGTATTTTTGCAGAACAAGAGCATCATCATCATCCAGAAATAGCACTGCCAGATTTCCTGCATCATCAACCTTACAAAAATCATCATTTCTATATCCAAGAGTCATACCTTCCACCCAGTTCCAGGTTATATTACCATCCTCATCAAAATGACAAAATCCGTTATTTCTTCCATATTCTTCCGCATCCTGCTGATAACAAAGATAAAAATCGTCCTCTATTCCCCGTCTTAAAAACGGATTAATCACACCACCCGGCAGAAATCCAAACTCCGTTTCCCAAATCAGAGCTCCATCGCTATCACGCTTCATAAAATGGATCATATTTTCTCCAGGGAAAAAGTACGTAATGATCACATTGCCGGAACTGTCAGAGATGCCATATTGCAAACTGGGATAAAATTCACCGGAGATAAAAGATATTGGTTCTTCCCAGAGTTCATCACCACTTGCTGAAAGCTTCTGACCATAGACTTGAGTGTCACCCGTCTTATTTTCCATCCAGACGAATATATAGCCACCATCTGATTCCATTGTGATTAATCGGGAATTATAATCATCCACTTGAATCATTGACTCCTGTCCTGCCCAGATTCCCGGATCTTCCCAGATAAATTGCCCCTGCATTAATATAAAGGTAATCAATAAAATTATCATTATAGTGATTTTCTTCATTATTCCTCCCAAAGAGCTAATATTACTTAGCACATCTAAAATTAATATTGCAAACTCATTTATATGTGTCAACGTAATTTTTTTAGTGACAAGCATCCCCCCGAAAGAGACTGTTCGGTTTCATGCTACACCCTCAAACAACTTAGCTTTCAAGAAGCCGGGAATCTAAACCGGATTTATTTACTCTTAAATATTTATAAGGTGTTTCTCATAGGGCATTAATTTCTTTTTAATAACCTCCTGTGCTCCATATGCATGCCCCTATCACGTGATAACTAAATAATGTTATCACGTGATAGGGGCATGCATACGGAGCACATAATCTTACTAGTAATTCGACTGAAAGAGTTTGGATAGAGAAAATGAGGGTAATTATTACCTGAATTCACTTCTCTATTTTTGAGCAGGTTAATGAATTTAACTATAAACATCAGTTGATTAAATGCGCTATACAATTAAATGTATGTCAATTCAACAATTGGACTTGAAATTTGCCTGGTGGTTCACAATTTTGCTGAGATAAAATCCAACTTACGGTTTTTCAATAGTTTATAATGAACAGTGTCCCCCGAAATTTTTTAATATCTCGCCTGTTGTGGAGTTTCATTTCCCTGAAAGGGATATATTTGTATAGCGTAAGGTTGTTTTGGTACACCGATACTACCTTATGAATGATGCATCCCCCCCCCCCTCCCCCCCACGGGGGCTGCGGGCCGATGGGGGGGGGGGGAGTCTCAATTTTTTTTACATAAGGTAGCACCTGCGGTGCAACCTTATGCTATACAAATTTATCCCGTACCGGGAATTATAAGAAATGAATCCTGAATATTACTCTATAAAATAAGAAGTTACCCCATATCATGAATAATAAAACGGGGAGGATGCCAGAATTTTTTTAGTGAATCTCTAATTTCATAAGTTCCAGCCGCACAGGAATCAGCTAACTGCGAGTCAATTGTTATGAATCTGACAGCACTGACAATGTAAGACAGAGCGTGCGACAGTACTCTTTTGTAGGGTGCTGTGTCACAACCTAATACTTTTTTATCAACCACTGAAGGCACAGAATTTCACTGAAAAGATAAAGAGGTAAAATAAAATGTAACTACATTATCTATAATAGAATATGAATATATCATTTATCTGACTTTTTCTGTGTTTTTCAGTGCCTTCAGTGGTTTTTAAGAAATTCCGGAGTTGTGAAACAGCCCCTAGCTTTAAACAGTCAATCAAGGATGTTTACCCGTCCAGTGGCGGGATTGACCTACATGAACTTCAATTACACTCCAAAGCTGGTAGACGACCTAAAAGTTATTTTAAAAGCTTCATAGATCAACCATTCTTTCTCTTATTCCCTCCATATTTTGTCTGTGCTATATGCGTAATCCGCTTAGCGGAAGTAAAGCAATTAAGACTGTAGGAGTAATTGCCTTACATATAAAAATGGGCAGGAAATTGGTCCTGCCCATTTGTAATCCTAATATTTATTATTTGATCAAAGTCATCCTGCGGGTAAGACTTCCTTCTGCTGTTTCAATATTGTAAAAATATATTCCGGAACTGCATTCATCTGCTTTCCATAGATATTCATGGCTTCCGGATTCATAATTTCTGGTAGTAATGATCTGTCCGGCTGCATTAAATATCTTCAAAACACCACCACTTTCATCTGAAATATTAAATGAGATCAATGTTTCAGGATTGAAAGGATTGGGGTAATTTTGCGCTGTAATACTATTGATAACCGTATTTTCATTTTGAGGTAAGGTGCCAGTAATTTCCAGACGGGGCCAGTTTTCAGCATTAGCTGCTTCTTTGGAATCAAATTTACTGTGGGCTTCTCCCATATTGGCAATGATCACAAAGCCGTTGTTGGTAGTAATTCCATAAACCCATTGTTCCACCAGCATAGTAATATCTACGGCAAACCAGTTAACAGAAGCACCTTCAAAAACTACCGGTATAGCTGTATTTTCATCATATTGCGGAAAAGTGTGGCAATCCCAGGTTTCTTCATCCCATTCTTCGGTTATGGGATAGATATTTCCGGCAGTTACGCCACCACCGCTGGGACAGGAAAAATAGCGATGCAGATTAAAAATTGCACTTTCAAGTGTAACTACTGAAGAAATGTCAAATTTGAACATGATCCGTTCGTCTTCGGCAATAGTTTCCCTATTCAGGTTAAGTTGGGTCTCGATATGCGTACCTGATGTAAGTCTATCTGCAAACATATCGTCGGTTGGAAAGACGGTCAATTCTTCGGCAAAGCTAAAATAAAAAGCGCTGCAAATGAGCACTAACATGAATAATCTGAGCATAAATCACCTCATCAAAATTTTGAGAATGAAATGATATCTCCTGCTCAAAGCGTCAAACAAAAAGTTTTGAAAAAAACAGGACAGGTAAAATCCTGCCCTGTTTTATCCATGTCATAATCAGGTTTATTTCAGCAGTGTCATCTTCCTGATCAAATCACAGCTTTCCGTGTGCATCCGGTAAAGATAGACTCCGCTGGCAGCTATATTGCCCTGCTCATCGCTTCCGTCCCAGATGATAGAATAGTCTGCTGCTTCCATTTTTCCCTTAACCAGTGTTTTCACTTTCTGGCCTTTCAGGTTATAGATTATAAGTTCCACATTTTCATCCTGCGCCAGAGTAAATTCGATGGTAGTTTCCGGATTAAAGGGATTAGGATAATTGCCCTTCAATTCCGTCACCGCGGGGAGCAGGTTTTCATCACCTGCAGTCCAGGTGATCTCAAAACTGATTTCCGGGCAGAATACGGAACCGATATGGGATGTATCAATCGCCTGCACCTGAGCGTAATAAATACCCTGGGGCAGATCATGTATCGTATAACTGAGGTTTTTCCCGGCATTACCGAAACGGGCAACTTCCCGGTAGCCGGTTTCCAGATCTGCCAGAGCGGGGAAATAGTCATCATTTCCTGTTTCATTACCCAGCCAGAGATTATAACTGAGCCCTTCAGTTCCTGTTTCTGCATCATCACCAGCATCCCAGGAAAGTGTGACATTATTTTCCACGATGTCAGCAGTCAATCCCGCAGGTGCAAGCGGAGTAGTGTTAGTGAAACTGATCTCATTTTCATAAAGTATGACCCTGTAATCCAGATAATCATAACGTCCAGTTAGAAAGAGATCAAGGTCATTGTCATTATCAGCATCGCCCAGCACCATGTCGGCATATTTCAGGCTTACAACGCTGTCCACCAGGGTAAATTCATCCAGTCCCTGATTCAGATATATATAGCCGATCCAGGACGTGTAATCATGAATTCCGTTAACGATCACATCCAGATCGCCGTCCTGATCCAGATCACCCCAGACGATGTCACCCTGGCGAATTCCGAGCATGGCTGCCTGAGCATCCACAAACGTATCATTACCGTCATTGCGGAAGAGATAAATCTCGGAAGGGGATTCATTTTCAAAAGAGCCGGAAACCAGAAAATCGAGGTCACCGTCATTATCATAATCTCCCCAGGCAACATCGCTATAGCGTAATACAGGAAAATCACCCTCGATTTCAGTAAAATTCACATTATCGTCATTACGGAATATCTTGGTAGTATAAACCCAGGATTCAATTCTTCCGCTCACGCCCACATCCAGGTCGCCGTCGTTATCATAATCGCCAAAAGCGGCTTCACCACTGCTTATGCCCGTTACTTCCGCGGCAAAAGTGAAATTGCCGTAACCGTCATTGGCATAGATGGTAACATGAGGAATATCATCATCATCAGGAATATTTTCGTCACCCATGACCAGCAGGTCATAATCACCGTCAGCATCATAATCACCCCAGTCGGAATCGCAAGATTTCAGGGGCAATATGTCGTTTTCTATTTCTGTAAAAATCCCTTCATCATTGCGGTATGTTCTGGCAATATAAACTTCAAAGACGTTTTGTCCCATGGCAAAAATATCAAGGTCGCCATCGTTATCGAAATCGATCCATTCCACTGTGCCATTGCCCACGCCGTCCATCTCATGGTCATATTCATTAAAAGTCATATTGCCGTTATTTTCATAGATATGCAGTTGGGAAACATCAGTGTCAAGCTGATAGCCGGAAGTTAAAATATCCAGGTCGCCGTCATTGTCAAAATCACCCCATTTGCTGTCTGCATACCAGAGCCAGGCAAATTCCAGCTCCTGGTTAGTGAATTGGAAATCGAAGGCAGATCCGTTGAGAGAAACCACGTCCCCTTGTCCTGCGCCATGCACTAATGGAGCGTGAATAACCATATCTCCACTGATATCACCGGTTTCCTGAGGGAAAAACACAACATCATAATGCAGTGAATCAACCAGAGTGATATTTGTGAGGTAAGTCACCAGATTAGTATCGATCTGAACAGCAAAATTTTGAGCAAGTGTAATCGAATCCAGCAGCAGAGGCAGACTGCCTGTGTTATAGATGGTCACGAGCTGCGGCGTGGATACCACTCCTGTGGCTGTTAAGCGGAACTCCAGTTCCTGGGGAGAAATGCTGATCCCCGGTTGCAGAGCATTTCCTGTCACCTGCACAAAAACGTGCTCATTAGCAACAGCATTACTGTGAATATCAATATCTGCCGAAAATTGACCGGAAGCTGCGGGATTAAAAATCACGGAAATTTCGCTGATGACTCCCACTTCCAGTTCAAATTCATCAATGCTGCTGACGAATTCGCCACCATCCAGTGAAATACTGAAACCTTCAGGAGCAGTAATGCTCCAGACAGTCAAAATATCAGAACCGGCATTCTGCACTGTGATAATACTTACTGGTGAAATTGTGCCTGAATACAGGTCTCCAAAATTCAACTGCAGAGGATTTACATTTATAACGTATTGTTCTTCCGGATTAAGGGGAAAATCAAGATTTTCATCAGCACCCATATAGGGATTTACGGAATGCCTTGTTTCACCGTCTATATCAGTTGTGATGCCGGCAAGTGCAATTCCTGCCAGGTCAAAATCACCCAGAGATGCCCCGGCGAGATGCAGATCATCAGCTCCGGCAAATTCCACCGGAATATATACGGAGTTATAATCACCTTGTGAAGCAGTCTGCCATTCTGCCAGAGTGCTGCATTGCGTATTTCCCCAGTCACCTATCCTGCCGTTGGCAGAATAGCAGGCGTTGTAATTGGCATTCCAGTCCCCAGCGGTGTCTTCGCAATAATAGACGAGATGATCATAGCCGCCGCTGCGTTCGTTGATGAGAATATTATTCTGCACATTCAGCAAACCTTCAGAACCGGAGCGGTAAAAGCAGTATCCATTATCAGCAGCGATTCCTGCCAGATATACGGAATTATATTGAACATCAATCTGCAGACCATTCTGGTCACCATCCAGGTGGAGTCCATAAACCAGGGCATTATTATCATGAGATAATGATATGAAATTATTATATATATCGGCATTTATGTTCTCAATCCTGATGCCGTACACATCCTCAGAAGCTTCTTTAAGGCCGTAAATTCTATTATTTCTGATCACAACATTATCTGCCTGTTCATCAAATTGTACATAGATCCCGGAAACTGTTGACTGGTCAGTGTAATAATCATCTGAGTAATATATCTCATTATTTTCGATGATCAGATTTACGGAAGCTTCGCTGATATGAATGCCGTAATCGGCAAAATCGGCAATATGACAGTTGCGCATGGTGATATTTACCGATGCGGAGATATGGACGGCATTTTCCAGGCGAAGATCATCAGAAGGCAAAGGATCAGCAATATCTATACCGTCAAAGGTTATCCAGGAAGCTCCGGCA
This sequence comes from Candidatus Cloacimonadota bacterium, assembly GCA_021736135.1. GTDB lineage: Bacteria > Cloacimonadota > Cloacimonadia > Cloacimonadales > TCS61 > JAIPGO01. The sequence continues at coordinate 1,742 of JAIPGO010000082.1, read as the reverse complement.
AAAGTCACCATTGCCTGCAGGTCCATGGCATTTTCGATAACCGGATTTTCGCCTGTGCCGGCTTTCTGAAAAAGAATTTGTCCCGATTCACTGCCCATTCCGCTTAAAACAAGAGCCGCTTCGGAAAAATGCTGACCGGAAGTTACGTGAAATACAGTTCCCCCTTCCGGAACCTGAAAATCATTTAAAACTGCCACTGCTTCCGTAAAACTGACAAAATCACCATTACCGCTGCTGTCAATTGTGTATTCAGCCAGCATTTCCGTAGTAATGGGATTTTCAATGTTTTCGTCAGCTCCGCAATAGAGATTTTCTTCCGGGCGATTCTCATAGTCAATATCGTCGATAATACCCACCGAACTAACGCTGAGAGCCATATTTCCCAGGGAAGAACCGGCAATATGCAGATCCCCGGAATCCGTGTCGGCAAAATCGACTTCATAAACAACGGAAGCGGAATCCATCTGCACAATGCCCTGCCAGTCCGGCAGATCATCAGTTAAATATGTACCATATTTGCCTCTGAACCCGGCAGCAGTTTCATTATAATAAACATTATTATCCAGAAACATACCCGGATAAATAACTCCGATATAGGCAGAATATTGAAATTCGTCCGGTCTGTCATTAATAAATATATTATTGCGTACTGTCAGGTTACCGCCACCGCCCATAAGTCCGATGGCATAACCTTCATCAGTTGCTGTTCCATTCAAATATACCGTATTATGATATACCTCCATTGTTCTTTCACTGCGTCCAGTTGCTCTGATGCCATAAATTTTATCGTTGTTATCTGCCGTGAGACTAATAAAATTATTAGCTGCAATACCGGTAACCTGGTTAAATTCAATGCCATAAACAGTTGATGAGGCAGCCTTCAAGCCCCAGACGCGGTTATTTAGAATCCAGGCATTTTCAGCTTCAGAATTATATGTTACCTTGATACCGTTGATGGTGCTTTGAGTTGTGAAATATTCTTCAGTATAATAAACGTCATTATTTTCTATTATTGTATTAGTGCTGGCATAACGGGCATAGATACCGGACTGGTCAAAATCAATCACACTGCAGTTCCTGATGGTGATATGGTCTGAGGCATTAATATAATACCCGTTAATAAATCTTAAAGTGTCATCAGCAATCGGGTCTGCCAGATTAATTCCGTCAAAGGTTATCCAGGCAGCCTCAAAAAACTGGATCAGGGACTCAATATTTTCCGGATTATGAATAACAGGATTTTCCCCGGTTCCCGATTTCTGAAAGATGATGGGTGCCTCTTCGCTGGCAACTGCCGTCAGAGTATCCGGTGTTTCCTCAAAAACCTGGTCAGCGGTCACGTTCAGGATCACACCATCAACAGGTATTTCATTTAAATCATTCAAATAGGCGATGGCAGAACTGAAATCTGAAAAATCTCCAGTTCCGGTATTATCTATGGTAAAAATCTCCTGGCTCCAGATGAATAAAACACTGAAGGTCAGCATCGCCGTGATTACTGCTTTTTTCATTATTACTCCTTATCGAAACTACGAACCGCTTCCTGTTTAAGAAACTGACGCAGCAGAAGCGGAGGCTTTCTGCTGCGCCAGTATTGAAACTTCTATTTACATTAGTGCCAAATGTCCCCATAAGATTGCTAAAATCATCAAGAAAGAAGAGAGAAAGGAAATATTTCCCTCTTCCTTCTTTTTTCTTGTGCATTCTTATTTTCGATTCCACACTTTTTCCTGTCAACTTTC
>JAIPGO010000081.1 GCA_021736135.1 Candidatus Cloacimonadota bacterium | reverse complement strand
TCGCATCTTGACTCCTTTTAATTTATTGTCCCGCAAGACATTAAGACAATAATTTGTCAGTTAGGAGGTAGTCAAGATGTTTTTAAGAAATTTAACTTATTCTTTATCAATAAGTTAGGAAATATGAAAAAGGCTTTATGGAATTGAAATTGTGGGGAGTAAGAGAATCAGAATATTTTTTCGTTAGTTTTTCACGCAGCGAAAGCCCATATCAGGTTCAGTGACAGCGGGATGGATGGGATATCTGCTCCAGGTGATAGAAAAAGTAGCCGGAAGGCTCCAGGATCCACCGCGTAAGATGCGGCTGCTTTCATTAAACCAGCCCAAGGTCCATTCATAAACGTTACCGCACATATCATAACAGCCATAAACAGAGGGACTGTCCTGCGTCTGATAATCGTCATAGAGTTGACCATTATAAAATCCAACCGGCGTACAGCCTTCATCCCAGGGATCACCACTGTGCCAGTAGTTTGCTTTATAACCACACAACGTATCTCCCCAGGGATAGGCAAAACCTGTATTACCTCGAGCCACTTTTTCCCATTCCTGTTCAGAAGGCAGGCGCCATCCGTAAAATTCGGCAAAGGCATTTGCACCAAACCAGCTTACTTTAACCACGGGATAGCAGCCATATCCTGATTCAAGGGAGAAATAACCGCCGTTCCATAAAATATGACCGTAACCTTCCCATAAATCATAATAGGGATAATAATCTGCTGCATAATATTCATCACCGGTATAATACCCGGCAACTATGGGAGATTCCACGATAATTTCACCGACAGAATTAGCTTCATTTAGAAACTGAGTGAACTGAGCATTATTAACTTCAAAATCCATAATCTGAAATGTGTGTTCCAGATTGACGATGGTGTTACTTTCACTCCAGGTAAATTCTCCTGCTTCAACCGGTGCCCAAGCTGCGGCAGGACCGGGAAAGTGAATGTGAATTGTGATCACTTCGGATTCGCCGGTATTGCCGGCGGCATCATAAGCCCTGGCGAATATCGTAAAAGTTCCCTTTATCCCGGTTGTATCCCAGAAATATTCATAAGGGGCATCATTATCAGATATTTCCACCTGACCATTGATCATAAATTCAACTTTATGAAGTGTTCTGATATCGGAAGCATCTGCAGAGAGTAATATAGATTCACCAGAACAAAAATAAGCTCCAGCAGCCGGAGAAGTCAAAGTGATTGAAGGCTCGCAGAAATCAGTTTGCGTAGCTCCAGGTGAGCATCCAGCCAGAAAAGCAAGAGAGAGCAGATAAAGTATGATGAGATTTTTCATTTGACAGGCAGGGTTTCTCTTTTTAAAGAAGAGAGACGGGATGAAGTGAAAATAATGAGTGCCAGCCAGATGATGGAAAATCCAATGAGCCGTGGAAGCTGGAATTGTTCTTTAAATACGAGTACTCCGATGAGAAACTGAAACGTGGGCGCCAGGTATTGCAGAAATCCAAGCGTGGATAGTGGAATTTTACGGGCCGCCTGTCCGAAAAGTAAAAGGGGGGTTGCAGTAATTGCCCCGGCAGCAAAAAGCAGCAGATCAGTTTTTATACCATGATGAAGAAAACCAGCCTGACCCGTGATCTGCAGTCTGATAATATAGTATAAGGTTGGAAAAAAAATAATGGCAGTTTCCAGACCGAGACTTTGAATACCATCGAGAAAACCCTGTTTTTTGATCAGACCATATAAGCCGAAAGTGATTGTGAGTACAATCGCCACCCAGGGCAGGCTGTGAAACCAGATTGTGAGAAAAATCACGCCGCAAAGAGCCAGCAGAACCGCAATCACTTCCGGAAAAGCTAGTTTTTCGTGCAAAAATACAACTCCCAGAAAAACACTGAAAAGAGGATTGATAAAATAACCAAGGCTTGCATCTACTGTATGGGAATTATTAACTGCCCAGATATAAGTGAACCAGTTTACACTGACGAGTAGCGCACTGACCGTATAAAGCAGCCAGAGACGGGGATTGCGGAGTTTCGAAAGCCAGCGCCAGTCCTTTTTAAGAAGCAGGATAACAAAAATGAAACCCAGTGACCATAAAATACGGTGCGCCAGAATTTCCTGCGGAGTTATGCAGTTTATGAGCTTCCAGTAAAGGGGCAGAAAACCCCAGAGCAGGTAAGCAATACTCCCCATTAAGTATCCGGTCAGGCGCTCTTTTTTCATATTTTCCCAAATCCTTATGCATATAAAATCAGCAAAATTCCTTTAGAGATATAAAGTAAATGCTGAAAAACTGGCAAGAAAAATGTGATTTTCAGAAGAAGAAATAGTAAAATGAGTAGATTTTAGGAAAAATGGTAAAAAAGCAAAAAAAGGTTTTGACAAGTTTTGGTGTGTTCATGAAATTAGCACTTGTAAAGTTTAATTGCTAATTTTAAAATTATAAGGAGGTAATTATGGCAAAACAACTGAAGTTTAGTCATGATTCCAGAACAGCTTTAAAGAGTGGAGTGGATCAGCTTACTAATGCGGTTAAAGTAACTTTAGGACCGCGTGGACGCAATGTGGTATTGGACAAGAAATTTGGCAGTCCCACCATCACGAATGACGGAGTAACGATAGCCAAAGAGATCGAACTGGAAGATCCGTATGAAAATATGGGAGCGCAACTTTGTAAGGAAGTCGCAGAAAAGACCCATGATAATGCCGGTGACGGCACAACAACTGCCACTATTCTGGCACAGGCAATCATTGAAGAGGGTTTAAAGCACGTAACAGCGGGAGTAAATCCCATGTATCTGAAGCGTGGACTGGAAAAAGCAGCTAAGTTAGTTGTAGCAGAGATCAAGGAACTCAGCAAAGAGATCAAAGACAGCAAGGAAATAGCGCAGATCGCTTCAATTTCAGCAAATAATGATATGGAAATAGGCAAGCTGATCGCACAGGCGATGAATGAAGTCGGCAAAGACGGCATCATTAATGTGGAAGAAGCGAAATCAATTGAGACCTACCTTGAGAAAGTGGAAGGCATGCAGTTTGACCGCGGTTTCATTTCTCCGTATTTTGTCACAGATTCCGATAAAATGCTCACCGAATTTGAAGATCCTTACATTCTGCTTTATGATAAGAAGATCGCTGCTATGAAAGACCTGCTGCCCTTATTACAGGAAGTAGCACAAAGCGGCAGTCCTCTGATGATCATCTCGGAAGACATTGAAGGTGAAGCTCTGGCAACTCTGGTAGTAAACAAATTGCGCGGCACTTTGAACGTAGTTGCAGTGAAAGCACCAGGTTTTGGTGATCGCCGCAAAGCTATGATGCAGGACATCGCCATTTTAACCGGAGGTACTGTCATCAGCGAAGAAACAGGAAGAAAACTGGAAAGCGCAACCATCGCCGATCTCGGGTCAGCCCGTAAAGTAATCATCGATAAAGATAACACGATAATCCGCGAAGGCGGAGGCAGCCGTCAGGATCTGGATGCACGCGTAAACCAGATCAAGGCTCAGATCGAAGAAACAACTTCCGACTATGATCGCGAGAAACTTCAGGAAAGACTGGCAAAACTGAGCAGCGGCGTAGCCGTGATTAAGATTGGTGCAGCCACTGAAACAGAGATGAAAGAAAAGAAAGCACGCGTAGATGACGCTTTACATGCCACACGCGCTGCTGTTGAAGAAGGAATCGTCACCGGTGGCGGAACTACTTTGATTTATGCTTCACGCGCCATCGATAAGATGAAACTGGATGTTCACGAAGAAAAAGTAGGCGCTCAGATATTGAAAGTAGCTTTAACGAAGCCAGCTTATCAGATTGCTACTAACGCCGGGGAAGAAGGTGCTATCATCGTGGAACGCATCAAGAAATCAAAGGACATCCATTTTGGTTATAATGCTGCCACATCGAAATATGAGAACCTTTTTGAATCCGGAGTAATTGATCCTGCCAAGGTTGTCCGCAGCGCTCTGCAGAATGCCGTATCCATAGCCGGATTATTACTGACCACAGAATGCATTATAACTGATATCAAGGAAGCAGAACCGCAAATGCCAGGCGGCGGTGGTGGAATGGGCGGCGGAATGCCGGGAATGTATTAAATCGTGAATCGTGAGTCGTGACTCGTGACTGAGATAAAGAAAAAGCCACCGGAAAACCGGTGGCTTTTTTCTATTACAATCTAATTAACGTTTGCGGGAATTAGCGTCATTACTTCCAGAGAAAGGAATGCGGGTAATAACGTTATCCGGTTCGCAGGGAAAACTGGTAATCACGCCGACTGTGTATTGCAGAATGAGTGAAGCATCATAAGCTTCCACAGCACCGTTGGCATCAACGTCCCCCAGATAAAGCCGGAAAGCTTCCCAGGGTATGGGATCAAGCTGGGGTAATGGATCAAAGCCGACGAAATACTGCATAACGAGAGCTGCATCATAAGAATCTACAGCAAAACTTTCGTTAATATCACCGAAATTAACTGTTCCCGTAAACCAGGCAGTTGCTGTATTGGAGGGAAGTGTTTCACCTGATTCAGTGTAATATGCTTTTACGTAATATGCATACATACCCGGCAGATATGGCTGATGAAGATAGTTCATCTCTGTGGCATTGCCTGCCAGCTCGAAATCACCATTATTGAAACTGAAATAGATATTATAATATTCCAGTTCCCGTGTTTCACGGCGCCTGTCTTCCTGGCTTAATTCCCAATTCAGCAGAACGCCATCTTCCTGAGCTACGGCTGTGAGATTTTCCGGAGTTGGAATAAAACCGAGAACGATATCCTGTTGTGTGATCTGAGTTTCGATAACGACTACTCCATTGACAACAAAATCATCATAACCTTCCAGTGAAGCCGTTAAAGTATATGTTCCGGGAGTTAGAATTACACTGTAATTCCCATAGATGTTGGGATGCACGGTTTGTCCGCCGACATTTATCTCCACATCGGTAACGTTCCCTGTGCCACCAATACTAACCAGGCCCTGAATATAACCGAGTGGTTCCATGCTTACGCCTTCCAGATGAACATTATCAATATACCAGTAATTGATATTATAAGAATTTCCTGAGAAAGTGAAAGCCATATAGAAAGTGGAAGAGCCGACATCTACAGTTGTTATGTCAACAGTGGATACAGTAGCATTCTGACTCTGGGGAGGCCAGTTAGCAGATTCATGCCAGCTTGTACCATTAGATGATGTTTCCAGTTTCAGGCTGTAAGTTCCACTGAAATGATTAACATATTGCCGGAAAGAAAGATCAAGTTCACTTGATCCGGATGTTGAGAAGGGACCGCACACAAGACGCTGATCACCTGTAACAGAAGGACTCCAGTTGAATTTTGCTTCCGGTGCAGCACCCCCGGCATTATTAGTACTGCTGCCAGACCAGTTTTGTCCTGCAATATACCAGCCATCCGGCGGGAAATTTCCGGAAAAATCTTCATCAATCAGAACGGGAACCTGGCTGATAACAAAACCGAAACTTCCGGATGAAGAATAGTTCTGTCCGGCGTTCAGAGACCAGTTGATGATTGCTTCATGCCCCTGGGGAGAATTGACAGCAGCTGTGAAGTTAAATATCCCGGTAGCAATTTCCTCTCCTGGAATGTTACCAAATGCTACAAAATCATTGTTTATTGTTAAATAACTGTCATTCGTGGTCAGTGTTATCTCGGCATTATAGATGGGAGCACCGCCGGAATTATTGAAATTGATAAGAATGTCGGAAGTTTCACCCGGATCGAGAATATTATCAACTCCATCATTAACCATATAATCGAGGAAGCCAAGTGAAGGTGCGTTAAGCTCAATTTCGGTAATCAGATCCCAGGTGCCGCCATCGCAGGTTAAGTGGAGAATTATTGGCGTTAGATGACCATCCGGCACAACGCTATCAACTGTAATCTCAAAAGGAATCAGGTTTGTAGCCATATCTCCGTTCAGAATATCCGGGTAAGCGCTGGAAGCGTTTCCAAGAGTTATATACTCGTCATTTGAACTAATGGAAACGTTAACATTCTGAGCAAGTTCGGAACCGATGTTACTTATCATCAGGTCAATATCAATGTCTTCTCCATAATCTGCGGTACCATTACCGTTTTCATCATTGAGCACCATAGCTCCAAGTGTAAGGTAGGGTCCATCAGGTGGAATAGGCATAGTGGTAAAGAGCAGAGCAGTACCATCGGTAATTACCCTCGCTGCAGCTGGATATGTGTTATTGTAAGTATATTCCAGACCAATCATTCCGGTTTCATCCTCCAGACCCACGGTACAAAATTGCCCGTGATCTGCCCGGTAGGTTCCACTGTTTACGTTATTAAATTCCTGATACTGAATCTTGATCCTGCTGTCCATTGTACTTGTGGGATAGAAATTAGCATCATAAAGAATGATCTGGAAAGTTTCTTCCGCATTTCCAACTTCATTCTGGAAATGGTACCATTCAATGATATAGTAATGCATATCCTCATCGTAATAAGTATAAACGTGACCCGTGCCGTTATGCAGGTCATCCCAGAAGGCGGCGATCATAGGAGAAGGACCATGCGCACCTGGTACATGCCAATTCATAAATGAGCGGATCTGAGTGCCTCCGGGAGCTATCCAGCCGGCAGTGCCAACCGTAAACATGGTATAATGTTCACCATAGAAATTAAAATTAAAGCCGGCAGGAAAATTAACATTTGTGATATCACAGTCATCGCCATATACAGTATTAATGTTAAGCTGAGTACCTGAACCACCTGCACCCGGATTGATCTCTATCCAGTTATAATCAGGACATTCCAGATATTGGGAATCCTGATCGTCATAACAGAGATATCCGTAGGCGTCAGGACCCAGGGGATCGGTGACTGCTACTGTACCAATATCAATACTGAAATATATAACCTGGCTGAAGCCATCAGCATTACTGATCAAGAGACTGAACGGGATCATAGTTCCTGGAATTGCCATGCTATTCACTGTGATCTCAAATGTGTTGGCAGTATTTTCACCAGTACTGCCAGGATTAATATTATTAAATGAACCATCAGCATCGTTGATCTCAACAAAATCATCATCACTTTGCAATAAAGCAGTGAGACCACCAGAAGCAACTTCACCCAGGTTATCGAGTTCCACAGAAAGTTCTCCGGTTTCGCCAGGATCAATGATATTATTTACCCCGATAAGGGTGTAATCACTGAAAGAGAGAAATGGCGCCTGCACGGGTATAACTATAATATCCAGAAATGATTCAATGCCGCAGTTGATTGTCATTTCCAGTGTAATCTCGCTGCTTCCCGGCATGGAAGGATCAATTTCAATCACAAAATCTGTGAGTGGGGGCAGCTCCTGTCCCGGTAAAATACTGGGATAAGATACGGTTGGTGATGTTATATTCACTAATTCGTTCTGGCATTCCAGTGAAGCAGTGACACCGGAAGCAGTCTGAGAACCAGTATTATTTACCATAATGGAAAGTTCAACTGTTTCACCGTTATTGATGATGCCGTTGCTGTTGCCTGAAGAACTGCCGCTATTATCGTCATCAATGGTAAAATCACGGGGAGTAAGCTGGATATTTACAGCCATGATCTGAAATTCTGTCTGAATGGCAACGCAGTCATGCGCTGTTACTGTAAGCGTAACTGTTCCTGTTTCACCAGATTCCAGAGGCAGCCAGATCTGACCATTCTCATCCGTATAACCTGTGGCAAAAATATCATCATCACCTTTGAGAATAGTGACCCAGGCATCCTGTAATGGTTGTCCCGAGTGGTCTGTTACCGTAACCGGCAAATTGGCAGCGCCAAGTCCGACAATTGCCGGAAAATCAACATTCATCTGCTGTGGTAGTCCCGTATATAAAGAAACGCTGGGATCACCCATCAGGTTATTCCAATGAGAAAAAACATTTACATAATTACTGGGATTCTGTGGATAATTCTCATAAAGATTGAGTTTTCCATTCACCAGTGCTCCACCAGGTGTGAAAATATCTAAATTGAAAATGCCTTCAAACATTCCGGCAGTGACACAATTATTAAAACAGGTGTGCGTACCGGAAGTGGCAGTACCCACCGCGGCGATAGCGCCTTTGGGATTGGTGGCAGTACCGGCACGTGCAAAGACTTCACTGTTGCAGGTTCCTGTAAATCCACCAGTACCGCAGGTGAGAATGGAAGCAAAGGGCAGCATCCAGCCATTATTTAAACTCGTGATGCTTGTAGTATTAAAACCACTCATGCCGATATACCCGCGATAGCAGAAATAGAGCGTGCCACCATTTAATGCCGTTGACATCTGAGAAGCATAGCTGCCACTGAATATCTCATTATAATCAAAATTGGGATTATATTCCTGGGATACTTCCTGCACGTAACGACAGGTGGAAACAGTGGAAGGACCGGATGAACTGGGATCACCACATAAAGTAAAGGTTTCCAGCCAATCAGGATTAGTCATATAGGGAGTGCTTTCGTAATTAAGAGATTTGGCTATCAGGGTTTGTAACTCGGATATTGTGCCATAGGGCATCCTGCCCACGAACACATCTGCCAGAATATCTGTGCCGTTAAGCTGACTGTATGGCTGATCACCTTCTCCATTATACCAGCTCCAGGTCTCAGTCCAGGTTGGAATATTGTAGCTGCCACCGGCATCACCGACCAGAACAACATATTCCGGAGGATTATCCCAGGTATTATAGGCATTCTGAATATAATTCTTGATCGCCGTGCTGGAAGTTCCGGTTTGAGAAGTGCTGGCTGTATGCACTTCAAAGCCACGTTCGTGTTTCCATTCTGTAAGGTAGGCTAAATTTGTGCTGACTTGAGTATTATTAGGATATACAAATAATATACATGGCTGCTGGAAATCTTCCCGCGTTTCTGTAAGTTCATAATTTATCACATGCCCTTTATAGAATGGCTCAAAATGTTTCGAAATCTGGCCCCGCTGACTCAATTCATTGATTCCGGGTGCACTATCCACATTGATTTCAATACTGATGCTGCTGGTAATTTCCAGTTCCTGAGTTGCCGGATTATAACGGAAGGGCTGCACTGTTACCAGAACAAGACGCAGGTCACGCATAATGGCAGGTTCTCCCAAAACGACACTTTCTGCCGGAAAATTGCCTGCTGAACGGTAGAAATCTTCGTTAATCGTAAAACTCTCCACATAAGGTTCGCTTTCCAGTTGCAATTCCTGCTGGGGAAAAGGCATGATATTCTGAATAATTTCGTAATTTCCGGTACTATAACTAAGTTGTGGGGTACCTTGACCGCTGATTGCCACCAGAGTAGTAAAAACCGGCAGCTCAGGCTTTCCAATCTCTAGAATATAACCTTGATCGGGATGTGTGATCATGGTATAAGTAACGCCATCTTTTTCAATATTTTCTAATTCATAACCATCCAGTGTGAATTCCAGCTCAGTAACACTGCGATTGGAATATTCGCAACTGAACAGTTCCTGAGTACCTGCATTAGTAGAAATCCAGGCTGCCTGGATGCTGCTTAAACACAGCAGGATAAATCCTATAAGCAATATTTTTTTCACAAAACCTCCATAAGTTTTCTATATTTTATTTAATCATCAACATCTTACGCGTTGCTGAATAATCACCTATTTTCACCTGGTAGAAATAAACTCCGCTTGCCTGAGCAGAAGCATTCCAGGTAAGATTGTATCTTCCTGAATCACAGATCCCATCGATGAGTGTGGTCACATGCTGTCCCCTGATATTATAAATATCCAGTCGTACCGGGGAATTATCATCTTTCACATTGAAACGCAGACACGTAAGCGGATTGAAAGGATTGGGATAATTACCCAGAAGTTCATTTGCCCGAATAATATCATTCGCATCACCTGCAACGGGACTGAAATCGAAACTGATATCTTCCCAGTCGGCAGTATTTATCTGTATCAGGAAAGTTTCTTCACCTGAATTTTCGTTCAGGATCAAAGGGATACGCAGCACTGCTGTATCTTCCGTAAATGGCACTGCCTGACAAAAAGCCATTTGCCAGTCCTCCGTTTCTGACCAGGCTAAAGAGGTCTCAATCTGGGGTAGCAGCTCCGGCTCTCCAAAGATCACGTTTTCCAGCTCCGAAGCAGACATCGAGAAGGATAAGAGGTCTCTTCCCGCGATCAGCACCAGGTAGGATACATCATTTTCTTCCATAATATCCAGGCGGATATCTGCTTCTGGAACATATACCGGATCACCATTTTCTGCCGGGAACTCAGTGATTATGCCAACCACGTACTGCAGTATCAGAGATCCGTCATAAGCTTCCACTTCATTATTATTATCCACGTCCGCACATTCCAGGCGATCTGTTTCCCAGGGGCGGGGATCGATCAGTGGCAACGGGTCATTACCCACCACGTACTGTAGAACGCAGGAAGCATCATACGCGTCCACGATCTCAGTTCCATCAACATCACCATAGATTATTCCCATTCCGATTGTCATGGTCACAAGTATTATGACAGATGGCTGTAATGGATCATTACTGTTAATTATCAGTTCGCAAATATATTCACCGGTTTCCAGCTCCACACTTTCAGCTGTAAGCTGAAGCAGTATTTCTTCATTCATCGGTAAAATACCGCTCAATGCTGAAACCTGCAGCCAGTCTACTACTTTCTTGACCTCAATAGCCAGGTTCTCTTCCAGATAATCATTATTGCGTATGATCTGCAAAGCATCTGTGGCACTGGCATTCTGAATACCGATTGTACAGGTGTCCAGGTCACCTTCGAGAGTATTATATTGTAGCTTGAAATCGCCATTAGACCACAGGATCACTTCAAAGTCATAAGTTCCGTTAAAGTTGCCGGGATAATGAATAACATTATCAAACATCACAACCAGGTAGTTATCAAAGCTCTGATAATAAACTGTTCCGCTGCCATTATCTCCAATTTCAGGATAAAGATCATCCCAGAATGGAAAGATTGCCGGTCGCGGAGAATCAGCATCCGGTAATGTGGAATTTGACCATTCCTCATTATCTTCACCAAAACCGATCCAGCCATTGGGATTAACCAGAAATTCATCATAATCTGTTCCGTAAAAATTGAAAGTAAATCCTATTGGCAGCGAGCCAACACCAACGTCATTATGCGTAAATGTTAAGGCAGTGCCCGTAGCGGATATATCAATCCATTCAAATTCCACGGCTCCAGCTTCATTGCTGTCCGTCCACATATAGCCATAATCATCGGGACCTCCGCTGTCACGGCTGTCCAGGTAGTGCTTGGTCATACTCCATTCCAGGTTTGCTTCACCCTCATTGGCAATAGTGATGCCGGCATATCCGGCTTCACCTTCTTCCAGAATGAAATTTATTTCTTCTGTATCCAACAACATTTCAGCCGGATCAGGTATCCCGATTGCCGGGAATATTATATAGTCTATCCAGGCACAGTCAGAACCGCTGGAAACATAGCCGTCTTTTTCGTAGCGCCATTCCAGAAGCCGATTACCCTGCTCAATTTCAAAACTCGCCTGCGTCCAGGGAATTTCACCGCCCCAGATATTCTGTTCTTCGCCATCTATATAGAAGTGAAGAAAATCGTAGCCAGCTTCACTGGAAACACGGTACCAGAAACTGATATAACCGTCAAAAAGCACATCCAGTTCCAGTTGCAGAACACTGTTCTGATTATCACCTACTGTTCCTGATTCAGCACTGTAACTGCCTTCATAGGCAAGATTATTTATCGTCCAGTTAGCGCTGCCGCCAAACTGCCATTCATAAGTATTAAAACTCCCGCTTTCGAAATCCTCGATGATCAATCCCACCGGTTCCACGAATTCTTCCAGTATCGTATAATTATCACTGTCACATATCAGCGTGAACTCCACCGGTGTACCAATCTCAATTTCGCTGCCGACAATTACTGTGAAAGTACCGCTGACTGTTTCTCCGGCAGCTATTTCTCCAATTGCAACCTCAAATTCTTCAATAGTAACATCAGGATTAGAACTCGAAAGCTGTAATATTGCCGCAGGTGAAAGACTCTGACCACTGTTTAATATATTGATCGTCATTGCCGCTGTCTCACCGGGATCAAGGATGCCGTCATTGTCACCATTTATGCTGTCGTTAATATCCAAACCGGTATATACAAGGGCAGGTGCATTGACTGTGATATCAAAATCCGAACTCCACTGTGACCCATTATCATCGCTGACTATCAGATAAAAATTTATCACATGCTGATCCGGGACATCATCCGAAATGCTGAAACTGATGGCATCTGCCAGCTCAATTACTGTTTCTGCGGCAATCAAGCCTATTGTCTCGGTATTATCAGTGAACTGAATGTATTGATCAAAGGAGGTTACTACCAGTGATGCGCCTGTTGCTGGTTGATTACCCACATTATATAGTTGCAGATCAACGCTCAGGCTTTCATTATAATCTGGAATTCCATTACCATTTCCGGTAATTTCATTTATTGTATGATCTTCATAGATCACGTAGGGCTGATCAGAAACTACTATGATCATACTTTCCCAGGGATTACAGTTATGTGCTGTAACCACAATATCCAGCGGTTGTGGATCACTTATAGGATTTTCCAGTTGCACATCCACGTCACCGTTAAAATTTGTTACCCCTCTTCCCAGAAGTATATTGCCCTGCACAATTGCTACTCTGGCTCCGGTTACATTAGTATTTACGCTGATCTCATCTATGCCTATGGGAACAGAAGGTGCCGTGGAAACTGTGATTTCTTCCGGGACTGCTGTCCAGATGTCCATGCTGGGATCTCCAAAAAGATTGAGCTCATAACAGCACCAGCGGATCACTCCTTGTGAATTTATGTAAGCAGCATTGTCTTCCTTGGAATCTCCGTTAGCATCGCCGATCCTGGTAAAATTCTCTCCAAATATGGCATCTGCATACTGCCGGTGGAAATATTGCGAAGCTCCATTAGTACTCTGCTGCATCCCCCAGCCGTAACGCGAATTAGCTATAAAACTGCTGGCAGCCGTTGACATAGTGGTGATCTTTTCACAGAAGCAGTCCTCATTATAATATGAACCGGCACTGAAATCACGGTTGTCAAATGCGCCACTGTAACAGGCCTGCGAATAGGCAGTATAATAGCCGCTGGTGATCCCGTTATTGGTCAGATTGGCTGTGGTGAGATTGCTGTTCTCAATATTAAAACAGTGCACCGGATTACCATGACCCAGATGATGCACCATATTAACTCCCGCATTCAAGGCATTATAAAGGTCATTGCTGGTCCAGTCATAATCCATCTCATAAAGCGTGTTGATGATAATATTATCGGAAAAACCTTCCGTATAATAGCCGTTGCTGTTGCCGCCGGCTGCTACTTCATTCATATATTGACCACCATAGGTCTGGGGCCAGAGATATTCTCCGATCATAAGAAATTCTTCCAGGTTATCTTCCACGGGACTGTTGCCATAAGTTATTAATTTATGCGTCATCTGCTGGACTTCCAGGGCTGTGTCTGCACAGATCCTGCCTATGCTTACTTCTGCATAAAGATCATCTTCATTGCTTTCACCCCACATATTGTCATTATCATCATTCCAGGTGCCGTCCAGACAGGCGTAATACATATCTGCCGGAATGTCATAATCAACTTCTCCACCGGCATTTGCATAGAATCCGCGATGCGGGATCACATCCTGAGCTGCATTCTGCGGGTCACTGTCCCCTCCTAGAATAACGTAAGAAATATTCTGGTTCTGATAACAATCTATGATCGCATTCCTGATCTTTGTCTGTTCGTCTGCCCCGGGGTAATTGCCGTAAATTGATTCCACGGTCTGGGTCGCCACATAAAAGCCGCAACTCTCTTTGTAAGTAATATAATAACCGAACTGAGGCAGCAAAGCTGCACTGGTAATCAGCAGAATGTCATATTCGTCAGGTCGGCCTTGAGATGTCTCACTGTAATCATCGATTACGGAAATGTTATCTATAAGGCGTGAAAGACGGCTTTTAATCTCAGTATCATGCCGCAACAGAGATAGTGCAGATTGTGCCCTGCTATCGTTGATAGTTCTTATCTTTAAAGTTATGCTCTCCATAAAACGTGTCTCTCCGCTCAATGGTGTATATTCCACGGGACATACTGTAAACGAAGTAATGGGATGACCACTAAGGAATCCTGTATCCAGGGCTGCAATTCGATTATCAGGATAGGGAGTTTGCTGTCTGTAAACTGCGCTTTCCCATAAAGGATATTCCTGCTCATCAATCTTAGATAGCGGAACTGGTCTGCCGGCCGGCATAATGCGCAAAATTTCGCTGCCTTCATAGTATGATATGCTCACAACCTCTACTGACTGAGCAATTTCACCCGCGAGTAATAAAATATTAGCCGCCATCTGCGGCATTGCCGGGTCACCTTCCTCTCCCAGATTAATACAGTTCTCATATATTAACTCACTATACTCACCTGCCTCTCTGATCTGTGGATAATCAAAATTATACTCAATAACCTCATCGGCAAATAAAGCAATTGCACCTGAAAGTAGTAAAAAAATAGTCACTATTTTCATTTATATCCCCTTTTCTCACATTTTTTTCTATATTAATAGTAGCAATTTTTATTCCCTTCCCGGTTTTGACCTGATATTTGATTCCTGAAAATTGTAAATTCTATAAGCTCTGTAGGAGCAGACCCGTGTGTCTGCCCTGTGTGTCAGACGTTCACTAAAGCGAGCACAATGAGCTTGGGAAATGAATGACACCCGTCACTATTTCATCATCATCACCTTACGCACCATCACTTTATCCTCAACCCTCAACCTGACCAGATAAATCCCTGATCCCACCTGATTCCCCGTTTCATCCTTCCCATCCCATACAACACTCCTTCTCCCGTCTCCCGTCTTCCGTCTCCCGCCGGCAATGCTCAATTCTCTTACCCGTTGCCCCTTAATATTATAAACACTAATTTCCACTGGCGCTTTTTCCGGCAGAATGTAAGAAATTGTCGTTTCCGGATTAAAAGGATTAGGATAATTCGTCAGCAACATATCCTTTGAAATTAATATCTCTTCAGAGTTGACCTGTTGTTTTGGAGGGAAATAGATATAATCCAGCCAGAGACGCGAATTACCGCCAATATGCGTGAAATATCTCCAGGAATACTCATTATTACCCTCCGGAACAGGTATTTCCACATACGTCCAGTCATGTGTGCCCGATAAGGCATAAAGGCAATCTCCACCATTCAGATAAAATTCAAAATAGCAGAAGTTAGGCTGTTCTACTGATGTCTTAATCCAGAAGCTCAGATTTCCATCCTGCGATGCATATTGCAGATTTAATCTCGTGGCACATGTATTCCCCATCGGTGGTGTGCAGGCAGAATAGTCCCCTTCATAAGCCAGATCAGATATCAGCCATTCGGTGGTATGTGGAAAAGTCCAGTCAAATTGTGAAAAATCTCCGCTCTCGAAATCCTCTATTTCAGCGCCCACGTAAGAGCTGATCCGGTCACTAAAATTATAGGCTCCTGCCTGACAGATCAATATAAACTCGATACTGTTACCGGCTGGAAATCCCTGAGCAGCACTAACCTCAAAACAACCTGTCGCAATTGCATCAGGATCTATCTGACCCAGGTCTAAATAGTTATCCGTTATTGTGATCTGTGGATGTTCACAAAATAAATTAAGTGAAGTGGCTAGGGCCGGTGAATGCCCGGAATTATGTATCGGTATTTCCAGACTGACAGTTTCTCCCGGATCCAGAATGCCATTATTGCTATCAATAACGGATATTTCCTGCCGGCAGAGTTGCGGTGCCATTACGGTCAGATCATAATAACTTTCCCGAAAAACCTGTCCCTCTATACTGATCTGGAAAATCAGCTCGATATTATATGTATCAGGAATATTTTCTGCCAGCGTAAGGCGGAATGCCTGGCCAATTTCCGTCGTTTCTCCGGCTGCTAAATCCTCAGGCACATAAATGCTGTCTGTAAGTGAAACATATTCATCGGTACAAAGTAAAGCAATTTCAATGCCGGAAATATCCTGCACTCCGGCATTAAATAGAGCCAGAGATAAGGAAATGGTTTCTCCATAATCCGCCTGCCCATTGGGATTCCAGCCCTCTTCGTCATCAAGAGTAATATTCTGCAGTAAAAGCTCCCAGTTAACCGGCAAAACTTCGATCTGCTTGCAAAATTGCCGATGATTATACTGGTTGATGTAAACATCAAGTATGCCCGTTTCCGTTAATGGATTTTCCAGTAACATTGACTGGTTAGATATCATACCCGTATTTCCACAGGCTAAGAGTTCATCAGCCATAAACACGGCATATTGCAGATTGCTGCTTTCGGTTTGAAATGGTATTTCACTCTCACCAACTGCTAACTGGTCTGGAATATTTATAAAAATGTCCTCAGGCATCTGCGTCCATAAGCACATCGTGGGATCACCCAGCAGGTTCAGATTATTATATACCCACCGGTGCGTTTCACTTTCCGCCAGATAGGAGGCATTAGCCTCTTTAGAAGCGGTATTTGCCGGTCCGATGCGCAGGATGCCATCCCCAAAGACCGCATCATAAAACTCCCGCATATAATGCTGGGATACTCCATTTGAATTTATTGAGGCAATCCAGCCATACCGGGAATTAGCAATAAAGGAGGCAGCTCCCGTTTCCATTATGGTCATTTTCTCGGCAAAACTCTCCGGCAGATATTCTCCCAAAATAGTCGTCCTGTTATCAAAAGCTCCACAGTAGCACGCCTGGGCATAGCAATTATAATAACCCTGCTCAATTCCGTCATTGCAAATGTTTTCCGGCGTTAGATCCGCAGCGGTTATCTTCATGCAGTGATCGGTATTCCCATGCCCTGTATTTACTACGAAATTCTGTCCGTTGTTCAGATTATAAAAAAGATCTGCCGTTTCCCAGCCAAAATACATTTCATATAGCCGGATTATAACAAAATTATCACTTAACCCTGTTGTGCTATATCCCCAGTTATCAGATCCGGTGGCTATTTCCTCCAGGTATTCGCCTCCAAAAACGATCGCCCCCAACTGCTGACCGACTAACAGGCATTTTTCCAGATCAGTTTCTACCGGTGAATCCTGATAATATAATAATTTATGCAGATGATTGCTGATCTCCTCCACCGTTGCTCCGCTTATCCTGCCTACGCACACTTCTTCAAAATAATCGCCTTCCTCATATTCGCCCCAGATATCATCATCATCATCATTCCAGGTACCATCCAGACAGCTATAATACATATCGGAGGGTATGTCATAATCTTCATAACCACCCACGTGCCCATAAAACCCTCGATGTGGGATTATATTTCTTTCGGGCACCACTGGTGAACTGTCACCACCCAGAATCACATATTGCAGTTCATTATGCTCATAATAATCAATAATTGCATTGCGTATCTGCTCCTGTTCATCTGCTCCGGCATAAGATGCATATATTTCCTCAGTTGTTATTATCGCTGTGGAAAACCCGCAGGTTTCCTTATATGCCGTAAATTCCCCAAAAGCTTCACTGAGTATAGCGCTGGTGATCACCAGAATGTCTATCCCCTCAGCACGCTCCGGCGTCTCGGAAAATAAACTCAGTTTCTCAGGATTATCCACTATTTTAGCAATGACACCTGCAATGCTTTCATTATGCCGGTAATGCTCAGCGGCAGACACGGCGGAATTCAATGTTAACTGAATAGTTATGGATTTAATAAAAACTACCGAATCCCGTAATGGGTAATATCTCACCGGACTTATGTTCAGAAGGGCAATTGGATGACCATTCTTATATTGTGTGTCCGGCAGGCTGACAGAAAATTCCGGGTAAATTATATCCTGCTGATAAAGTTCACTTTCCGAAGTAAATTCACTATTAACGTACTGCGATAGCGGAACAGGTTTCTGCTGCGGAATAATTCTCATCCTGGCAGAATCAGGATAATAGACTATATTTGTTATTAGCACTTCTAAAGCTTCTCTTCCCGGAGGCAGCAATAGCTGCACTCCCCGCCAGGGCACTGCAGGATCGCCGGTCTTCCCCATATTCTGGCATTGATCATACTGCAAAACGGTATATCCCTGCTCCTGAATCCTCAGGGGAAGCTCAAAATCAACCTCATAAAGAAGAGATTCCCCCCAGACCTTCAGGAATAGAAACGATATGATAATAACCAGAAACCTTCTAACAAACATCTCACCTCCTGCAGAGAAGCAACAAAAATAAAATAGCTTTTAACTGCCATCCGGTCAATAAAAAAAGTAATTAACCTCTTATTCCTTATGTCAGACGTTCGGCAATCACACTGAACGAACTGAAGAAGGACTACAATAATTTATAATGGACGATGGACGTGAAGAGATTATGGATTATGGATTAAGAATTAAGAATTAAGAATTATGGACGTGAAGAGATTTAATCCTTTTAATCCGTAATATCCGCGGTTGATATCTTTTGAGAAAACTGCGTTTTCTTGCATTAGCGGGAGCTAATGCACTCCAAAGGAGACTTCCAGGGGATATATATTCAAGGCAAGGTTGCACTTGATGACATTTTGCTGCTATGATGTTCGTCCTTGCAATGCGTATATACTTCCTGTAGGGCGCTTGAAGCGCTACTTCACTGCGTTCAGCGTGAGAAGGAAGTAAATGTAAAATGTAAAAAGTAAAAAAAGTAAAATGGGCTTCACTGCGTTCAGCGTGAATCGTGAGTCGTTAATAGTTAATCGTGAAGTGTGGTAGTCAAGTAGTCTGGTAGTCAAGTAGTCTGGTAGTCAAGCAGTCAAGGATTTGGTTTTTTAGGGGTTCAATAATTTTCCTTCTCACTTCTCACTGCGAACAAAGTGAAGCCTCACCATTCACTTTTTTTATATGAATTTTTATGAATTTATATGAATTATTATGAATTCTTATGAATGGTTAAAGTGTTAGGAAATAAAGAGTTTGACGGATTCCTATCGGAAAGTGAGAAGTGAGACGTGAGAAGGAAGTAAATGTAAAATGTAAAAAGTAAAATGAAATGCAAAACCGGGAGACGGGAGACGGTGAAAAGAGGGTACGAAACGGAGAAAAGGCGAAAGGGTGAAGGAGCTTCTTCGATGGACGATGGACGATGGAGGATTAGAAGACGTGAAGAGTAGAACAGAAATCCGTGTTGATCTGTGTGATTTGTGGCTGAAATGATTTGCTTCCATTTTTCGTGTGAATTTGTGTTATTCGTGGTTCAAAAAAACCTTTTGTTCGGTTTGGTTTTTCGAGTCTCGAGTCTCGAGTTTCGAATCACGTAAGAAGGAGTTCTTATGCCTCATCAGAGAGAAATGAGTAATGCGGAATTTATTCAGGCAGAATGTATTATCCATGGGCGTTTTGGTGATAAGGTTTATCAGATAAAACGTAATGGCGAGATGCGTGTTTATGATTATGAGTTCAAGCCAAAATATGCGGCTACTGACCTGAGCAGGCGTACCGACTGCATAATGCGGACAGCTTACACGTTCACTAATCCGCGCTATGATGGCTTTCAAAGTATTATTAACAAGCTTTTTTATTATACTCCCTATTTCGTTCATGCCGGGAGCTATGGTTTTAGCTGCAATACTTTTTTCAAGCTGCGGCAGAAGGGTGATTACACGCTGGAAATAAATGGCGTTAGGCTGGAAATGAAGCTTGCTCCACGCAGTAAAGTCAGTTTATGCTTTAGTGAGGGAACTGAATATCAGGTAAAACTTTATCGCAATAATTATCTTTACTGCGAACGTGAAGTAATTGTGTTAGCTGCTGAGGAGGAGGTTGATGATGCTTATGAGGCATGGTTTGCCGAACATCTGGAAGAAGTTTTGACGGCACCGGATCCACGCTTTAGCTCATTGCGTATTTACCGCAGAGGGGTTGTGCCTAATTTATTGTATCAATATCTGGCAGGTAAAACGGAGCAGGGGGTATTGTATCGCAGCAGTTACTGGAAGCGGTTCATGTATGTGCGGTCTGCTTATGAGCATCATCATACGGCGGGTGGTGATCATTTTTATGTTTCACAGAGGAATATAACCGCTTGCTGGAATGCGGCATCTGATGATTTTAAAGCCGTCTGGGAAAAATATCATACGCGGTGGTTTGATGCTAATTACTTTAAGAACTGGAAGATAATGCGGCAGCATAATTTATGGAGTAAGCTGGTGTTTCGAGCGTGCGCGGATATGTGCTTTGATCCGGAGGAATTGTCACCGGAGAACTGGCTGCCGGGGGTGGAAACTCTGGGGGACCTGATATTGACCGCGAATATGGGTAATTATGGCTTAACAGAAGAGGAACTCAATACAAGAGTTTACTACCACGAATAACACGAATCTTCACGAATAAGAGAAGAGAAGAAAAAGAGTTGATTTTTTACAATGAGAAGAACTGGTATTATACTTTTTTAGTATTTTTTTGTATTGGTATTTATTCGTGTGAATTCGTGTGATTAGTGGTAGTGAAATGGTTTTTTGATTTTTTGCTACCAGTAGAGTAGAGACAGGCTTCAGTTGAGCTTCCCCCTGTCCCCCTCATCAAACCGTGCATGCGGTTTTCCCGCACACGGCTTTCCGACAAAGTTCGTTCCAAGCGTTCACAGTTTCATCAGACGAACCTGCTTG
>JAIPGO010000080.1 GCA_021736135.1 Candidatus Cloacimonadota bacterium | reverse complement strand
GTTGACAGGAAAAAGTGTGGAATCGAAAATAAGAATGCACAAGAAAAAAGAAGGAAGAGGGAAATATTTCCTTTCTCTCTTCTTTCTTGATGATTTTAGCAATCTTATGGGGACATTTGGCACTAATGTAAATAGTGACAGATACTATTTAAGAAGCACTAATTTTGTTACGATCTGCTGACTGTCAGTCTTCATTATAGCGAGATACATCCCGGAGCTGACAACCCTGTCCTGTCTGTTTTTACCATTCCAGGTGAATTGATGTTCTCCGGCAGGCAATATTCCAGCATAGAGAGTATTAATGAGCTGTCCTTTCAGGTTATAGATTTTTAAGTCAATGCTTTGCGGTTCATCTATCCTGAAAAGCAGGTTTGTTTCCGGATTGAAGGGATTCGGGTAGCAGCACAATCCGGTAGAAGCCGGTACAATGTAATTATCGTCGTTTTCGTTTGCTTCATAATATTCATAAGCCCCCATATCCGGCATATTCCCCATAAATTCATCTATTTCCAACTGGACTTCAAAATTGTAATAGGAGAAATAGAATGAGTCAATACCAGTATCATGACAGGGGGAACTCTCTCGCAGATAATAATCACTTTCCGGATGTTCCATAAAAAGCGGATCTTCATCAATTACATTTTCCAAAGGTTCGATAAAAGAGAATTGTTCATAATCTTCGATATCACAATATGCAGCTTGAACACCGCCATCATAGTATAGCCACGATATATCCGGATGACCATAAACTATACAATTTAACAGGGCAAGGAAACCACTACCCGCTCCTATAGCACTCCCAATATCCAGGGCTTGATTATCCGCAATAGTACAATTTAAAACAACCAGGTCAGAAACGGAATTGAATATTGCTCCCCCTCTGTTCGCAGAATTATGATGAAAAACCACTTTATCAAACATAGCATCACAACCATAGGAACTATATCCTCCGCCATTAATAGTAGCTGAATTATAGCAAATCTCGGAATCAGTAACCTCTGTATAGTATTGAGAATCAGAATGAATTGCCCCGCCATAACCATCGGCAAAGTTTTCTCTGATGATACAATTGTTTATATAAAGGTAAGACTGACCATTGAATATTGCTCCTCCTCCAAATCCATCTGCCTGGTTTTCTGCCAGTAGAGAATTTTCAAGGTTAAAAGTAGATTGAGCTGTTGCAATTCCACCACCGCTGCCTTCGGCAGTATTACCGATTATCCTGGAATCAATAAGAGCGCTCGTTGATTGATAGCAAAATAATCCCCCGCCACTCAAGCAGGATGTATTATTGGTTACAATCAAGTATTCCAGTCTGGGAGAGGAATTATTTATATATATACCAGCACCACCTTCCGCAGTATAACCATTTGTGATTGTAAAACCGGAAAGAACTGCATCTGAACTCTCTCCGCTGTTTATTGTAACCACGCTGCCAGCCTGATTTCCATCTATTATGGTTCCCGAGATATAGCTGGAATCCTGGGTTGTGAAATACAAAGAGGTGAGAAGGATGTTTTTACCGGATAAATTTATATTCTCCGGATATATTCCTGGTTGAACCAGCACAGTATCACCATCAGCAGAAGAACTAATACCTTCCTGAATTGTAGCCTGATCTTCCGGAACATTGATAATATCAGCAAAACTGATAATAAAAAGTGAAGCAAGAATACACAATATTATTAATCTCATAAACTCCCCCATTCAAGGTTAATAACGATTATTTAATCAGAACCAGTCTGGTAACTGAATTCTGGTTTCCGGTTGACATAACTGCGAGATATATCCCGGAGCTGACCATCCTATTCTGTCTGTTGTTACCATCCCAGGTGAATTGATGTTCTCCGGCAGGCAATATACCGGAATAAAGAGTATTAATGAGCTGTCCTTTCAGGTTATAGATTTTTAAGTCAATGCTTTGCGGTTCATCTATCCTGAAAAGCAGGTTTGTTTCCGGATTGAAGGGATTAGGGTAGCAGCATAATCCATTAGAAGGTGATACAATGTAATTATCGTCGTTTTCGTTTACTTCATAATATTCATAAGCCCCCATATCCGGCATGATCCCCATAAATTCATCTACTGCCAAAGTGACCTCATAATCATAACCGATAAAATGATACTGGACAATTCCACTGTCATGACAGGGAGAATCCTGCCGCAGATAATAATTGCTTTCCGGATGGTCCATAAATAGCGGGTCTTCATCAATCACATTTTCCAGAGGTTCAATAAAAGTGAATTGTTCATAATCTTCAATATCACAATAGGCAGCTTGAATAAAACCATTTTCATGAGACCATGAGATTCCCGGATTATCATATACAATAGTGTTCAGAAGCACAATGTAGCTTCCACTTTCCATACCGATCCCACTGGCTGATTCTATCGCCTGATTATCGGCAATTGTGCAGTTAAGTATTTCGATCCTGGAATAGAAATTATATAAAGCACCGCCTTCATTGGCAGTATTATGATGCAGAGTAACTCTGTTTAAGACAAGATCGCAAGCATAGGACATTAATGCCCCTCCATGTGAAGTTGCCGTATTACAGTAAAACTCTGTATCTGTTATTTCCACCAGATACCAGGTATCGGAAAGTATCGCTCCGCCATTCCCATTAGCATGATTATCCCTGAATACAGAATTATTGACAGTCACATAAGACTGACTGACATAAATCGCTCCTCCACCGTAACCATCTGCCTGGTTATCCGTAAGCAGACAATTATCAATACTGAATGTACTTTCCCTTATATTGATACCCCCTCCATTACTGACTGTTACATTGCCCGTAATTCTGGATTCTGTAAGCGTTACGTTGGATTCATTGCAGTATATTCCAGCTCCAGGCCAGTTGGAAAAGTTATTGGAAATGATCAGGTTTTCCAGGGAGGTAGTTGAGTTTTCTATAAATATTCCAGCCCCACCTTCTGCGGAATTCCCGTTTGTGAGCGTAAAACCGGAGAGTATTGCATCCGATTCTCCGCTGTTTATTAAAACCACGTTGCCGGCCTGATTTCCATCTATCACGGTTCCTGAGATATTGGTGGTATCCTGGGTGGCAGAATAAAGTGATGTAAGACGGATGTTTTTACCGGAAAAATCAATATTCTCCTGATAAATACCGGGCTGCACCAGCACGGTATCACCTTCCACGGCAACATCAATGCCAGCCTGAATTGTAGCCTGATCTTGTGGAATATTGATCGTGGCTGCATAACTGAATATTACAAGTAACATAAAAATAAAAAATAGATACATTCTCATAATCTACTCCTGATCTTGTATTAAAAGTAAATTAGTAGTCCCAATGTGTCAATCTATAAAATATAACCATAATTTATCCTCTCAAAAAATATGCATCTCAGTTTTTATTGACATAATTAAATCATATTTTTAAGATATAATTTATAAAGTGGGGAGATTATTCCTTACCCGAGAATTAATTCAAATATTGATAAGAAGGCAGAAGATGAAATTTATTTTAATATTTTTACTATTGATCACCTGTACTTTATATCTGATCGCTGATGAAGCCAATACAACCCGTGATCCCTGGGACCTGTTATTACAGTTTGAATTGAATGACTCAAGTGGGGAGACGGGCATGAGTGGTCTGGAATGGGATGGAGCATATTTTTATACAACAAAATGGCGTAATTCCGATAGTATCTTTCAATTTGATGGGGAGGGGAACTATATAGACAGCTATACTATACCGGTAACCGGGGTGCGAGATCTGGCATTTGACGGTGTATATATGTATGGTTCTGCAGCTGCCAGCACCGTTTACTGCTGGAATCCCCTTACCGGGGCAGAAGTTGAAGAGCTCAGAATTGAACTCCCAGGTCATATAGTGCGTGGACTTGCTTATGATCCACTCACAGACAGTTTCTGGAGCGGGAACTGGAATGATGCGCTGCTCAACTGGGACAGGGAAGGCAATATAATTAATACTATCCTTCTTCCGGGAGGATTATATTTTTATGGGCTTGCCTTTGATCCCGGTGATGAGACGGGAAGCTGTATATATGGTTTTTCGCAATCAGAAATCTGTGAAATAGTCAAAATCGCTGTAATTAGCGGAGAAATAATAGAAAGCGTGGATGTTACGGAGTATGGTGGAGAAGGAGCAATAGCCGGAGGATTATGCTTCATGGACAACTGGGATCCGGCATTTAGTACATTAGGCGCATTATTTCAGGGAGCACCGGATATTGCCTGCGTGATAGAACTGTATCCTAATGCACCGGAAGAAACACCTGGTTTTCCTCAGAATTTTACAGTCACAGCAGATCCTATTGGAGAATTGAGTGCTGAACTGAGCTGGATAAATCCAGCCGAAACAACTGGTGGAGAATTACTCACAGACCTTGATGAGATGAGGTTATTCAGAGATGATGAGCTGATATACATAGATGATAATCCCCTAATCGGAGTATTGGGATCATATTCGGATAACGTGGAAAGCGCGGGATTTTATGAATATACAATACTGGGTTATAATGATGCCGGAGAGGGACTTTCAGCTGCACAATATGTTTATATAGGCGAGGATGTACCCGGAGCGGTAAACGAATTTTGCCTGGAAAATGAGGCGGGGAATTCCCATCTGAGCTGGGAGAATCCGGTGGCAGGACTGCATGGTTATACCTGGATGGGCTCAATTGATGGTTATCATCTGCTGCGATCTGACGGAGTAATGCTGGAATTAAATGGTATAATGACAGATTACCTTGATACTGCCATACCTGTTGATGATTATTATAGTTATACAATTCAGCCTTATAATCAGGTGGGAAATGGCGGATATGCCATAACTGATTCTATCTGGATCAGTAATGATGTAAACGTACTGATCGGTAATCCCAACACGGTTTTATGTGATGATAATGTACCTTTTGATATCTGGCACAAAGCCTCTCTAAGTGAAGTGCTGTATTATGAAAATGAGATATTGGCTGGCGGGATAGGGGGAGGAGCACTTACGTCACTGCACTATCAAAACCTGTTCCTGGAAGAAGCAGAAGATATAGAGATAAATATCTGGATAGGCGAAACAACAAACACCAGTTTAAGTGAGGGATGGATACCGTCAACTGAGTTGGAACTTGTCTATCATGGATTAATAGACTTTCCGGTTGGTAGAAATGACATTTTTATAGTTTTAGATGAACCCTTCTTTTACGAAGGAGGTAATCTGGTGATAATGACAGAAAGGCCCTATAGTTCTGACTGGGCTTATGATGATCCGGATTTCCTCTATACAGAATATCCTGATCTGCCTGTCCGCTGCCTGAAATGCCATGCCATGCACGAAAATGAAATATTCCCTGAAAATCCGCCTGCTGATCATTATTCCTGGAATCTGGCACCTAACACAACTCTCTGTTTTAATACTGAAGACCTGGGAACATTAGTTGGTTATGCGAGGTCTTCAGATAATAATATGCCTTTGGAGAATATCCATATCCAGATAATCGACACCAATAATGAAACCTTTACTCAGGAAGACGGATTCTACAGCTTCCCGGAATTACTGGCTGGCATTTATACACTGGAAGCAGAAGGAATCGGATATTTTTCTGATCAGCAAACAGTGGAGATAGCAGCAGATGAAATAACGGAGCAGAATTTTTATCTGGAACCTATTGACCAGGTAACAGTAAACGGTCATATTGCTGGTTCTGATCAGCCGGAAACCGGTCTGGCAGGCGCAGAGATTCAAATGCAGGGGCTGGGAATACATATCGGGTATTCCGATGAGAACGGCAATTTTAGTATGCCCACTCTCTATGTGAATAACACTTATCAGCTATATGTAATCCTTCAGGGTTATGAAATTCTGACTGATGAAGTTGTTATCACTACTGAAAATATCGATTTAGGTGATCTGTTACTGACAGAGATCCAATATCCGGTCAGTGATGTGACAGCCTGGCAGAATGATGAAGATACAGTAATGAATCTGGTCTGGAGCAGTCCCACTAGTGATGGCAGCAGGTTTTGGGATTTTGAGGAAAATGATGGTGGATTTGAGGAAACGCTTACCTGGGAATGGGGTATTGATGACGAGGTAGGGAGTCATTCCGGTGAAAAAGTGTGGGGTACTGCCTTGAATGAGAATTATGCCGGAAATTCTCATGGTGTAATAGTATCACCGGAAGTAAGAATTCTCACAGATGACACAATTCTGAGTTTCTGGCACTGGTATCACCTGGAAGAGAATTATGATGGCGGTAATGTGAAGATATCCACAGATAATGGAGCAAACTGGAGTATTATCTCTCCTGTGGGAGGCTACCCGGAACTTTCTCTTTGGAACAATCATAATACGATGCCCAATGAACCCGCTTACAATGGTTCCTGCGATGAATGGCTTCTGGCAACATTTGAACTGGGAGAATTCCTGGGAGAAACGGTACGGATCAAATATCAATTTGGTTCTGATCTTTTACATTGCTATGAAGGCTGGTTTATTGATGATGTATATATTGGTTCAGCAGCTAATAATCAGCGTCTGATAGAAAGCTATAATATTTCGCGGCTGCTGTTTGAAGATGAACAGATTCCCGGCAACTGGGAAACAATCGCCACTGCCTGGACGGATACTACCTATATTGACCCGACCTGGGAAAATGCAGATAGTGATATTTATAAATATGCCGTGGAAGCTATCTACTCGAATAATATATTTTCTGAGCCAGCTTTCAGTAATTATGTAGCTCGTGATTTTCACACAACTGCCGCAGTTTCGGTGTTTGATCAAAATACCAATCCTGTTACTGATGCCTGGGTAAGATTCTTCTGTGAAGAAGAGGGACCTGATGGAGAGCCTATAATATATGAGCAATATTCCGATGAGTCCGGAGAAGTATATTTTCCACTACTCTGGCAAGGTACTTATGATATCCTGGTTTTCGCGGAGAATATGGAGATTTACCAGAATAACTCCATTCTGATCAACACTCCTTACACGCTTTCGTTAACTCTGGCAGATAATTTAAATCCGGTAGAAAATGTAGGTTATAATATTATAAGCAATAACGTGACACTAAGCTGGGAATCACCTTCCAATCAGATATTTTATGATTTTGAAGCGGATAACGCCGGATTCACTGGAGAATATGAGTGGGAATGGGCAAATGGCTGTAACCAGGGAAATGCTCATAGTGGAGAAAACTGCTGGAGTCTCAGTCCTGATGACAATTATCCTGTAAATGCCAATACATCCTTATATACTCCTTCTTTTCTGATTCCGACCGATGATACACAACTTACTTTCTATCATTACTACGATATTGAAATGTTCGATGGGTGCAATCTGAAGATATCTACCGATAACGGTAGCAGTTGGGACGTTATTCGGCCTGTTGGAGATTATCCTTACGATTCATCTTCCAGTTGGAATTATGCCCTATTAGGAGAACCCTGCTGGAACAGGTATTCTTACGGTTGGGTGCAGGAAATATTTGAATTAGGAGAATTCAGGGGTGAAGAAGTGATGTTCAGATTTCATTTCGGTTCTGATGATGGCGCATGTTCTGCGGGTTGGGATATAGATGACTTCCGCATCGGACGACCTTCAGGAGGCGAAAGGATATTCGAATGTTATAATGTTTACCGTGATAGCGTACTGCTTGCCACAGAGCTTCTGCAACCGGAATTTACAGATACTGATCTGGAAGATGGAACTTATACTTATGGTATAAGCGCAGTATATTCAGCCGGGGAATCAGAGATATCAGAAGTAACAATTGATGTTTTCCCTCTGGATGTCAGCGGATTTATTACATTATCTGATATGGAAGGGAATCCACCTGCCGAGGGGGTAGCAGTTTCTCTGCAAAACGGCTATTTTAACTGGGAGACCACCACTAATGCCGATGGCTTATTCTGCTTCGAGAATATCAATGGCAATCAAACATGTAATATCCGGGCTGAATATGAAAATTATTATATCTGGAGCGAAGAATTGCAGGTAGGTGATGAAGATATCCATTTCGATCTGATCATTCTGAACAGGATCATTTACCCCACTTTTGATGTAACTGCAACGGTAAATGAAGCAGACACAGAATGCTATTTGAACTGGAATGAACCTGAAACCTGGAATGAATATGAGATAATCTATGACGATGATGATGCTGAAACCGCCACCGGCTGGTATGATGCAACTAATGAGCGGGCTGTCTGGTTTACTTCTCAAGGTGGTCCCTGTATGGTAACTGGCGGCAGTATAAACATTTATGACGGCTCCTGGCCCTCCGGCGACATCTTAACTCCATTTACAGCCGCAGTATGGGAATATAATAGCGATACAGGTCTGCCTGGAGATATGCTGGGTTCTGTACAAGTAACTCCGGATAATTATTTCTGGGTCGATTTTGAATTTGAAAATCCTGTTTTGATTGAAGGCAGTGAATTTTTTCTGGGCTATATTCAGGACAGCGATTTTCCGGATTGTATCGTTATAGCGGTTGATGAAAGTTATCCAACCGTGAACCGCAGTTTCAGACACTGGATCACGGGCGGAGAACCCTGGATGCTGAACCCGTATTATCAGGATTTTATGATACGGGCAATTGTTGCTGGTCCCAATGGAGAAGCAGTCCGGCTCGATCATCAAATCCCCGAAGCCAGTTTTGCCACTTCCTTTCCTGCCGGTACGGCATGCAGTTCAACACCTCATCCCGTTACGAGTCACACTCAAACCGGGGTTGCCAACTATCGGCAAATTTCAGACAACGAACGTGATTTAGCAGGTTATAACATAATCAGAGGAGAATATGAAGACACAAATAACTGGTCTGACTGGGATGCTTTGAATACTGAACCTGTTACCGGATTATCCTATACTGATACTGAGTGGGCAGATCTGGAACTGGAAACTAATTATGCTTATGGCGTGATTGCTGTTTACAGCAATAACAATCTAACGGTTCCGGCTTTCAGCAACTGGATAGCACGCGATGCATTTGCTACGCTGCAGGTGAATTTTACTACAAATACCGGTGATCTTCCAGCAGGAGCGAATATCACACTCACTGCTTCTTCTCCTGATCCTGACGGTAATTATCCCGTTTACACAGCTATCACAGATGAAAATGGACACAGTTCCATATCCTGGATACGCAAGGGGAATTATGAACTGGAGGCAGAACTGACAGGATTTGCCCTCCTTATTGACCAGATAGATATTCTGGAAGATGAAGTTCTTTATGAGGGTATGATAACAGAAATACTTTATCCTCCTTATCATCTAAGTGCCGAGGAAAACCACGCCGGCAATATGTTTTTAAACTGGCATTCTCCGGCAGACTTTGTGAACCTCTTCTATGATTTTGAGGGAAATGATCCGGAATTTACGGGTGATACAGGCTGGGTTTGGGGAAACACCTCAAATTCAGGTGAACCTCCCAGCGAATACAATTGCTGGAGTACATTTCCAGGTGAATACTACTTGCCAAGAAGTTATATTGCTCTCTATTCTCCACCTGTTACGATCCACTCAATTGATACACAGCTTATCTTTCAGCACTGGTATGATATCCAGGTTTACTGGGCGGGAGCCAACGTGAAAGTCTCTTCTGATGACGGACTTACGTGGCAGGTGATAGTTCCTTTCGGTGGGTACCCTCAGGAGGCAGCATATTCTGGTAATGAAGCTGTTTCAAACCAGCCTACTTTCGATGGAAATTCCGGTGGATGGATAAGTTCTGTCTTTAGTTTGGCTGATTATCACAATCAAGAAATTATCATTAAGTTTCATCTTGGAACCTCTCATTTTAGTGAACCGTATATGGGATGGGATATTGATAATGTATTTGTAGGTATCCCTGATAACCCGGAACGTTCCCTATCTTTATTTACAGAAAGATCAGAAAACAGGCGGGAGCGCCTGGATGGGTATCACATATTTCGGGGACTGGCAGAAGAGCAGTCGAATTACGAGGACTGGCAATTGATCGCCAGTAGCTTGATAGATACCGTTTATGAAGATATTTCCTGGCAGAATGTAACTGAACCTGGTGAGTATATGTATTGCGTCCGGGCAGGTTATGCCGGAGGTGTTCTTTCAAATCCGTCTTTTTCGGATACTCTGAACTTTTCCATATTTGTTCCTGTAACGATCTATGTTACCTGCAACAGCGGTGAATCCGCTAATGGGGCACAGGTCGCGCTCACAGGGCATGATGGGGTACATAATTATGATGCTACTGTAAATAATGGCTATGTAAACTGGGATGAAGTAAGAAAAGGAATGTATCACATTTCAATCCTGAAAACTGGTTTCGAGCCCTGGCAGGATCCGGAATACAGGCTTATATTACCAACCATAATGAATGTTGAACTTATCGAAATACCATATCCTCCTGCTAATGTTGAGTTTGATTATGAAACGGCAATGCTCTCCTGGGATATTCCTGATACCGGAGCAGTACTTTCTTCCCAAAAGAATTACTGCAAAATACCTGCTCCCGACCGCTATTTAAGTTATTATAACATTTACCTCAATGAAGAGCTGTATGGACAAACTGCTGATCTGCAATATTTATTAAGCGATCTGATTGCAGGTGAATCATATATAGCAGGGGTCAGCGCTTTTTATTCTTCGAATGTGGAATCAGAGATTATAGAAATACTAATATATCCGGAAGCCAGTGACCCGAATGAAATACCCAAATTTAACTACCTGTATCAAAACTATCCCAACCCCTTTAATCCTGAAACCACTTTTACGTTCAGTGTCTGCCGGGATAAAACTCCGGTTAGTATCAATATATATAATGTTAGAGGACAACTGGTAAAGAAGCTCGAAGATGATCTATATGATGCAGGAAGGCATCAGGTGACCTGGAACGCTGCCACTCAGGCAAATGGCATTTTCTTTTGCTGCTGCAAAATTGCAGAGCAATCTTTTAACCATAAAATACTGTTACTAAAATGAAAAATGGAGATCCGGAAAGCAGGAAAATGATTATCTTCCCTAAAAAACTGGTATTAGGAATATTTATGTCTACGACACCAGCTCATTTTGGGAGAGAAGTTTTATAAAGGAGGATATGATGAAAAGAATGATCATGGTTATGATTATGTTATCAATCTTTTTTTTAATATGGGGCCAGTTTATCTGGGAAGAACCGGGGGTATGGGCAGATCAGGAGCGAATGATCTACGTTGATGAATTTAATGTGAACCTTGTTTCAATTTCCACAGAAGATGGATTGATAGCTGTTTGGGTGGAAAGTCTGATGGGAGTAGGGCAGATTTTCGGTCAGAAGTTTACTATTGATGGCGAACCATTATGGGACGAACCGATTCAATTCACAGACGGAAATATGTATCCCTGCTTACATTCAGGAATTGCCGATGAAGATGGCAATCTGATCATCGTCTATTATCTTTCCGGAGATACCGGTTTTCGATTACAGAAACGAGATGGGGACGGAGTATTTCTCTGGGAAACAGAAATAGCGGGAAACGATGATTTTTATTATGAATTATGCTTAAAGTCCGGCTCAGAAACGGATTTTTATCTTGGCTTTAAGCATACGGATGCGGATACATATTTTGAGAACGTATTTTATCATTTTGAGGAAAATGGGGCAATTACGGAAGGCTGGGAAAACGGGTTGACTTACGGTTCGTCAGAGTGTAATTTCTGGAGTGTAGATAACAATGGGGAGATGGTGACTTATTATCTGGAAACCGGTATGGATCTGGTATTACAAAGAATTAATCAGCAGGGAGAGGAAGCATTTCCGGAACCTGTTCTTGTTTTTGAGGATGCTATTATCATACCCTTTCTCGAAAAGCCAGCCCTGGCATTTACACCAGATGGTGATTATCTGTGCGGTAGTGGCGCAGATATAAAGCTTGTCAGTCAGGAAGGAGAAATCGTCTGGGAATTTACTGATTTACCACATTCAAGTCATAACATTACCGGCATAGTGCCAGGAGAAGATTACTTCTATGTTTATACTGAGTATGGGGAAATATATCAATTTGATTATGAGCCTTCCGCGCTATGGGTAATAGAAAATGAAAGAGATATCGAAAAAGCCTGGATACTGGCTGATGACGGCATCAGGTTCATTGATAAGGATTATGTATTATATGAGGAACGACAGGAGCATAAACTTAACGACTACGACTCCGGCGGTAATCAGCTTTCCCCGGACGAGGGATGGTTTCATTGCACGGAATATGAAGGCTGTTATAAACCGGTCTATCTGGAAAGCGCTTTTGGGGAAACCATTTGGATAATGCTCAGACGAGATGAGGATATTCAGCAGGAATTAAGTTTTGTGACTATAGAGCCCTCCGGGACATTACCGGCAGGAGATATCCCTGTTACAATCAGAACAGGTACGGAACAGATGCTGGTTCCTTTGGAAATTTATGTAAATGAAGATATGGAGGCGATTTTGATGATGCATAAAGGCTTTCCTCAGGGGGGGCATGGATCAAAAATCGTCTTACAGAGACTGGACAGAGACGGCTTGCCATTAGGTGATGGGGCTGGACAGGTACTCTTTCCCGCCCATTCCCAATTAATTTGCAGTGATGAAAATCTGGTATTTTTCTTCACTAATTGTGCTGATGATCGCAGTTTTCATCTGGTAGATATGGAAACGGGAGAACATTTATGGGGAGAAGAAGGTATTCCCTTTCCTCCGGAATTTACTTCTAACGTGGTCTCAGGAGGTATATCTGAAGGAGTAGTGACTTATTTCTGGTCTTTGAGTAACGGGGAAAACAGGCTGCAAAGGATCGCTAATGGAGAAGAAGTTTTTCAGCCAGGCGGTATTCTCGTAGAATTAAATGGAGTCGCCTGTTGTGGAGCTTATCTCCGTGACCAGTATCTGATCAATGTGATCTCAGGGAGTAGTGTATACAGGGTTACAAGCATTGGAGATAATGGTGAAGTGAACTGGTCGGTTAATTGTGGTCATTCTCTATATTATGATGCCAAAGAAAATCACAAGCTTACAGGTGAGGGTTTGCTGGTATTATTTCAAGCAAACATCTGGCCTCCTGGTGCGTTGCGCTGCCAGTTACTTAATGAAACAGGTGGATATGTTTATGGCGAGGGTATAACAATTCTCCCTGAATTTAATGAAGATATTTATGGACTGGTAGTTTTCGAGGGAGGTTTTGGTGTGATCAGTAATAATAATAATACAAATGGCGAACCGGCGAATTACTGTAGCTTCAATATGGATAGTTCTGTTTTGCAGGAGGAAATAGCCCTGACCGGAACTGAGAATTGCCTGATCACCTCTGCTGTTGCTTTAGAGGGAGGAATAGCGGTACTTATGACGGAACCGGATGGACTTTTCTCAACATTGAAGACAGCTTATTATGATTTTAACGGTAATTTACAAAATACAGGCG
The DNA here is from genome assembly GCA_021736135.1 of Candidatus Cloacimonadota bacterium. Taxonomy (GTDB): domain Bacteria; phylum Cloacimonadota; class Cloacimonadia; order Cloacimonadales; family TCS61; genus JAIPGO01. The sequence continues at coordinate 7,344 of JAIPGO010000080.1, read as the reverse complement.
GTGATAATCCTTTTACCTGTTATGAGGGATTTAGTCATAACGAGGCCGTGGCAGCGAATAGTTATGATAATGATGTATATTTTTGCTGGCAGTCGCTGTTGAATAGTCCGGAGTCCTGGGCTACTTCTCAGGGAAATGACGTTATTATGCAGGGCTGGAGAATACCGGAAGTAGGTTTTGAAGGAGATAAGGTTCCAATCGTTAACATCAATCTGGAACTAATGCCGAATCCGTTCAATCCTGAATTGCGGATAAGCTGGAGTCTGGCTGAGGGGAGTTATGATGGCAGTATTTCCATATATAACGTTAAGGGACAGAAAGTTTTTCAGGAAAATTTAGCTGAAAACCAGGGCTATAAGATTTGGCAGGGAAACGATCTGACGGGGAATAAGTGCGGAAGTGGTGTTTACTTTGTCAGGTTGCAAAGTGGTGAGGAAGAAATCAGTAGAAAGGCGTTGTTGTTGAAATAGTACGAAAGTAATTTTGAATGATAATATTGGAAAAAGGTCACCCGCGCTTCACTTTTGGGAACGCCAGCGGAGCACAGGTGACTTTTCAACGAATTTTACCGTGAGTGGTTTAGGTAAAAATTTATTTACAAAGAATCTCCATTAATTATTTTTTGTATGCAAATCAGTTTGAGGGAATGAAGATGCAGAAATTAAGCAAGCGACTGGAAGAGATGCTTGAGGACTGGAAAACCGGTTTCCGACCAGGTATTGCTTTATCAGTAATCAGCGAAGAGGAGACGATTTTTTCACGCACTTATGGTTTCGCTGCGCTCGAATATAATATGCCTGTTAGCCGGGATACACAGTTCTACCTGTGTTCGCTTTCCAAGCAGTTTACGGCATTTTGTGTGGCGGAACTGATCTATGAAGGCCGGTTGAACGTGCAGGACAGGCTGCTAGAGCATTTTCCGGAACTACCGGAAAGCGTTTACGGTGAGATCAAGGTCAACCATCTGGTTCACATGTGCAGCGGGATCCATGAATGGTATGACATGCTGGAATTTTCCGGCAGTTATAATGATGAATATCCCTGGCGGAAGACACTGCTGTCGTTACTTGCGCGGCAGGAATCGTTAAACTTTACTCCCGGAGACAAGCATATTTACTGCAATACGAATTATACACTGTTGACACTGCTGATCGAGCAAACGACGAACAAAAGCCTGGCGGAATATGCGCGGGAGCAGATATTTGCGCCTCTGGGTATGAATTCGACCTTTTATAATGAAGATAATAACCAGATAATCAAGAATATTGCCATGGGATATTATAGAATCTCAGATCATTACAAACGGGCAGACATGTTGCCGCCGCTGATCGGGGCGGGAGGTGTAACTTCGACGCTTGCTGATCTGGAAATCTGGTTGAAAACGCTGATAAACGGCACTTGGCAGCCGGAAATCCTGGAAATGATGCTGGCTGGTGACATTTTTAACAACGGGGATGCCAACGAATACCTGTTTGGATTTGTAGCCTGTGACATCAAGGGTAGAAGGGTGATCCGGCATGGGGGAGCAGTACCGGGATTTTTCACGAGCATCTGTTTTTCTCCTTCCGATAAGGCTGGATTCGTCTGGTTGGCAAACAGTAATGATTTCAAGCCGGAAAGAGTAAATACCGGGATCATTGATATTCTGGAGGAAACGCTTTTTCATAAGCCGGAAGCGAATTCGCAGGCGGGAAATGATGGTTTCGGAGAATTTAGCGGTCGTTACATTGATATTTCCACCGGTAACGTGGAAATACTGAAAGTGACAGGAGACTGGCTGCATCTGGCGGATCTGGAGTTATCTTTTCTGCATCAGCGGGATTTGAATTTTTTTACCAAAGCTCTAAAACCTGATGCTCTGATCCTGGAAAACTATTACGGTCTGGTCATTTTGCGGCACATCACTGCCAGTAAAGACCGGCTTCTGGTAAAAGGAGATGCTTTGCCCGAAACATCAAATTTAGCCGAATACTGTGGTAAATACCACAGTGTAGAATTGAATGTGGATTATACAATTTCTGCCAATTCTCTGAAACTCTATATTGACGCAGTCAAAAAATATGGGGGGGCGAGCCTGATAAAGATAGCTAAGGATATATTCCTCAGTCCCTCGGAAGGAATTAAACTGCGTTTTCAGCGGAATGATAAGGGAAATATCTCTTCGTTTTATCTGGACTGCTATCGTTCGCAGAATTTTAAATTTAGATTAATTAATGGATTATGAGAATACACAGGCGAGACGTCTGTGCTACAGGAGAAGCAGAGCTTAAATCTTTTTATTAAACCTGCAGGCTTTTCCCTTCTTGTAGAACAGACGTCTCGTCTGTTTCACCTGATCATTCTTACAGGATACAATCAGATCATCCCGGGACTGATTTATTATTTACAGGTGAATGAGATTAGAGTTTATTTCGTGTTCTTGCGGGGAAAGGGTGATGATTTCGAGGTTTTCAGCGGCGAGAAGGTCGGCAAAAATCTGCATAGCGGGAAATTCCGTATGGAAATGCCCTGCTTCGAGAAGTGGTATACGGCTGTCCAGGGTGCTGTGGTAACCGAATTCACCGGAAAGAAAGATATCCGCTCTTCCAGTGGCCGCGGAAATCAGGCTTGCACCACTGCCACCGCAGACGGCAATTTTATTTATCATTGTATTGGCAGATTTATCTGCCAGCCAGAGCTTCAGGGCGGGAGCATTTAGCTTCCTTTTCACTGTTTCGGCAAAATCAATAAGTTTTGCCGGTTTATCCAGTTGACCGATGAGTCCCAGACCATAGTTCTCACTATTACGCTGCTGCGGGTAAACGGCATAAGCCGGTGTTTCGTAAGGATGTGCTTTTTTCAGGGCTGTGATCACCCTGGTGAGATTGAAGCTGTCCACCGAAAACTCCAATTTAATTTCATCCATGTTCTGAAGCTGGTTCAGGGTACCGTAAGTGGGATTGCTGCCGGGCAGCGGTTGGAATTGTCCTTTTACCGGGTAAGAATTCAGGCAGTGTGAATAATTACCGATAATACCTGCTCCTGCCTGAAAAACGGCATATTTCACGGCATCCACGGCGTCATACGGTACATAAACGGCGACCTGATAAAAAGCAGCACCGGTTTCGGAAGAGAGCAGTTCCAGACTGGTAAGTCCGAAAATTTCTGCCAGTTTATGGTTTACACCACCCCGTGTAACATCAAGATTCGTATGGGCGGAAATTACGGCGATGTTGTTTCTAATTAGCTCCAGATAAAGGGGATTAGTAATTTTTTTTATAGGACGGAAGATGAGCGGATGATGGGAAATAATCAGATTGGCATTAAGTTCAATAGCTTTTTTTAATGTATTAGGCGTCACATCAAGAGAAAGCAGTATTTTTTTTACCTGCCAGTTGGCGTCCCCGAGCAAAAATCCTACGTTATCCCATTCATAAGCCAGCATCGGGGGAGCAAAGCGATGAATAAGAGCAATAATATCATTAACCGTCATAGTTTTCCTTGTTCTTCTCCAGATCTGCTAAAGATACTTTAATATCATAAAAATTAAAACCGCGGCGAGTTAGATAGTTATAAATTTTTTGCTTGCGGGTTTTCTGATCGAAGTTTTGCCAGCGAACGAGAAGTTTTTCCAGGTTCTGTTTCAAGCTCTCCTGCTGCTGCTGAGGATCATAGAATTTTTGCAGCCAGTCGTTTATCTGGTTCTCGTCAACCGCTTTATTCCAGAGTTTATTTCTAATTTCCGGCAGACTTTTACCTTTTTCCATCAGGGATTGCATATAAAGCTCTGCAAATCTGTCATCATCGATAAAATTCAATGCATGGGCTTTATTGATCAATGTCTCCGCAATATCTTCTTCCAGGTAAATTTTGCGGAGATAGCTCCGGCATTCCTGAGAAGAGCGTTCCTGCAGCGCCAGCCAGTTAATGAGTCTTTGCCAGGCATTTTCACTTATTGCACTTTTCAGCTCTGCAATCTGTATTTCATCAACGGGAACTTCAGAACCAGCCAGCAGACTGCCGGCAAAGGGGAGATGACGCAAATTAGAATACGGAATCACCCCTTGTGGCAATTCATCAACTAATATCAGATAGTTCCGCTCATTAAGTTTTTTTATCTTCAGCAGGTTCTTCATGCGGAATTAATCCGAGTTCCATTTTGACCTTGTTCTCAATGATCAAGTATTGATCGGGGTTTTCATTAAAGAAATCTTTAACGCGTTCAGAACCCTGACCCAGTTTGACATCTTCATAAGAGAACCAGGAACCGCTCTTCTTCACGATGTTAAAATTAACGGCTTCCGTGAGAATTACATCGATCTTGGAAATACCAACGCCGAAGATGATGGGCACTTCCACATTCTTGAAGGGAGGAGCGAATTTATTCTTTACCACTTTGATACGTGTTGTATTACCGATAATTTCATCGGCAGCACCCACTTTCTTGATGGAACCTGTTCTACGAACTTCAATCCTGATGGATGCATAGAATTTCAGCGCAACGCCTCCAGTGGTGGTTTCCGGATTCATATAGGAAGGAACGCCAATCTTCATGCGTGTCTGGTTAATGAAAATTACGGAAGTATTGGTTTTATTGATGATACCGGTAAGCTTACGCAACGCCTGAGACATAAGTCTTGCCTGCAGACCTACGTGTGAATCACCCATACTGCCTTCTATTTCAGCTTTAGGCACAAGCGCTGCCACAGAATCAACGACAATCAGGTCAATGGCATTGCTGCGCACGAGGGTTTCCACGATTTCCAGCGCCTGTTCACCACCATCAGGTTGCGAAATCAGCAGATTATCCGTATCCACTCCAATATTACGGGCATAGGGCGGATCAAGAGCATGTTCGGCATCAATAAAGGCAACGATTCCGCCACTTTTCTGGGCTTCTGCAACAACATGCAACGCCAGGGTGGTTTTGCCGGATGCTTCCGGTCCGTAGATCTCAGTTATTCTGCCACGCGGGATTCCGCCAATACCCAGCGCAGCATCCAGATTAAGCGCACCGGTGGGGATGATATCAACATTAGTATTCGGTTTTTCACCAAGACGCATGATCGTACCGGTACCAAACTGCTTTTCGAGCTGGCTCATAGCAGTTTTTAGAGCGGAAGACTTTTCTTTATTATCCATAGGTTAACTCCTTTGAGATTATTTTAGATAAAAATTTACCAGGGGAAAATATTCGGGTCCCTGCGGTTGCAGGATACTCTTGTAAAAGGTGAGAATAGAACTCTTGAAAGCGAGGGGAGGGATTTTTTGATTAAGCACCTCACTGATAAAAGGTGGTGAGATATAACCTTTAATCCTGCCGAGTGTCACGTGAAACCTTAAAGGCTTTTTATCAAGCCGGTAACCTGATTCGGTTAGCTGTTTTATCAGCTGGCGGTAAACAACGGCGATCTCTGGAGAAATACATTTATATTCAACCCAGAGCAGATGCGGCTTTTGGGAAGGTATCAGCATTATTTGCGGAGCTGAAAAAACCGGCGCAGGGCAGGAATTGACTAATTCCTCGATAAGGGAAGTTATAACTGATTGCTGCTGCAGCTCAATTTCTCCGATGAAAAGCAGGGTGATATGCAGATTCTGCGGAGCTACCCAGTTAATTGTGCGAAGATTATGCTCCTGCAGACGCTTAATGAGTCTGTGGAGTTGCTCTTTGTTCTCTGCCGGCAGTTCCAGGGCGATAAAAGTGCGCATACTGGTTTAAAGAGACCTTTTATAACCAATATTACGCAGGAATTTTTTGCGGTGTGTTACATCACTGTCCAGCTCCACCCCTTTAGGAGAAAAACCGTCTATAACGCCGATCACTCCCCTACCCTGTTCTGTCTCGGCAAGGATGACCTGAACCGGGTTTGCAGTGGCACAATAGATTGCTACTACTTCCCGGCAATCTTTAATTGCCGGCAGCACGTTGATCGGAAACGCATTTTTCAAGACAATGAGAAATGTGTGACCGGCTTTCAGTCTTTTCTGGTTTTGCATGGCAATTTCGATCAATTCCGGATCTGTACCTTCCTTTCTGATCAGGCAGGGACCGGATGCTTCATTAAATGCGAAACCAAATTCAATACCAGGAAAACAATTTACTAACGCTTCATAAAGATCTTCCACGGTTTTAATAAAATGAGCCATACCGAAGATAATATTATATCCCTCCGGCACGGAGATTGGTTCGATAATGGTATTCATAAATCACTCCCAACATAACATAATTAAACTAATCTCGTAAGCGAACTATTCGCAGAATTATAATTTTGCAGAGGATAAAAACGGTCAATAATAATTTGTGATAAAAAGAGAAAAGGTGAGCCGATAAAGAACAAGACCGCTCAGCGGTCTTGTTCTTTATACTACCTTTTTAACCTTGTTGGCTTTTAAACAAGAGGTACAGATATTGATTGCTTTGATCTGACCGCTGATTTCAGCTTTGATTTTACTCAGGTTAGGGAAGAATCTCCTCTTCGTTGCATTCAACGCATGGCTTCTATTATTCCCTGTAAGCGCTCTCTTTCCACATACATCACACACTCTTGACATAAGACACCTTCCATATAATATTCTGTCATGTCAGATAAAAAGAGGTGCAGATATCTGGCAAGTAAAAACTATTAAACTAATTATTTATCTAAATCTCATCCTGCCGGTTTCTCTGAAAAGATGATTATTAAAGCATCCGGTTATCGGATATCAGGTCTAATATTGATGATCAGTTCTGGTGGTCAATAAATGAATAAAGCACTCCAATCCTCTGTCTTCTTACTTTGTGCCAGGAAAATACGACTCTATGCAAAGCCTAACTCGGATAAACCGAAATCGTGAGATTGAGACATTGAGAAAGAAGAATGTAAGATTATTTTTAGCCGCGAACAACGCGAACGAAAACAATCATTATTTTATAGAGCAATTGCTTCCAGCAATAACAGGAGACTACTTAAATATAGCCCAACATAATATTTTAAAGTATTCTCTTCAGTTCGCGTTGTTCGCGGCTCATAATTTCTTTTCCCTGTCAAAATTTGTATGAACATTAGTAGTAAGTGCTTACCGCACAAGATGGTTTTTACCGGTTATAACCATCCGGAAGTATTAGAAGCAAATAGTAGCCTGAGTTGCACAAAGTTCATTTTAAATCCACGTTGTGCAGTAGGATTTCACAAATAGCCGCATGTTTCTGGCACAGAGAAAGTTATATAATAATAATAAATATTAAAAATATTCAGTGATCATTTTCTAACTTCTCTGCACTCATCCCGATGTGTCGGGAATACGACTCTTTGCAAAAGCCTAACCTGGACAAGCCAGAACCGAAAAAGAAGAATTTGAACCGCGGATTTTACAGATAGCACG
>JAIPGO010000079.1 GCA_021736135.1 Candidatus Cloacimonadota bacterium | reverse complement strand
GAAGTGGGGCGAGGGTTTGTTTCACTTGCACCGCTAACGGTACTCCGGAAGTGGGGCGAGGGTTTGTTTCACTTGCACCGCTAACGGTACTCCGGAAGTGGGGCGAGGGTTTGTTTCACTTGCACCGCTAACGGTACTCCGGAAGTGGGGCGAGGGCACGGGCGGGATTATCAGCGCCCCACTTGCGAGTACGCCAGCGGTGCACGTAATTTTCGGCGTTTATATCAGCGCCCCACTTGCGGAATACGCCAGCGATGCACTTATTTTAATTGACCAGTAATAACTTAATCAATTAGTTGATTTTTAGAGGTAATGATGGAACTATATGAGATAATACAAAGCAGAGAGAGTGTACGGGATTTTGCTGAAACGGCGATCGAGGCTGAGAAACTGGAGATTATTCTGGAAGCCGGACGTCTGGCGCCGTCGGCACAGAATAAACAATGCTGGCGCTTTGTTGTTTTGCAGGATAAGGATAATATTAAACGCTTTGCGAAGCATATCGGGCTTTTAGGAACGGTAAATTTCTTTATAGCCCAGGCTCCGGTTGTGATTGTAGCCTGTGCAGATCCGAAACGTAGTGCCAGGGTAAACGGACAGGAATATTATCTGGTGGATACGGCCATTTCTTTTCAGCAGATGATGCTGGCAGCCTGGAGCATGGGAATAGGCAGTTGCTGGCTGGCAGCTTTTAATGAGAAAAGTGTACGGCAATATCTGCAGATCCCGGAAAACATTAGAGTCGTAGGACTAAGCCCTTTCGGGTATCCGAAAGAGAAGAATAGTCTTTATTCCAAGGCTGTGAAAACTTTTGCAGGCAGCAGGAACCGGCTGGAATTAGATAAAATTATCACAAAAGAAAAATGGAATCTTTGTAGATGATGGATAATTAAAATTTAAGAGAGGAATGATGCGTAATTTATTATTAATTTTATTATTATGTGTGATGACCGGGCTGTTTGCAGAAACCCTGGAGCAGCAGGAAGTTGACCTGATACACAATCTGTTAACCCGTAACGGATTAAGGGAAAACTCGCTGGACTTTTTAAAAGACTGGTCAGGCAGCACGGAATTTAAAATTCCAAAGATGGTGAAAATACTCAATCAGCCTCTGGAATATCCAAAATTCGTGGACAGACTGGCAGCTGCCATGGAGACGGAAGAGCGGATTGAACTGCTGCAGGAAATTATGCCCGTGCTTGCCTGGAATGGAAATACTGATTACCGGATGTTATATGAAAATAAATATCTTGAGTTTGAACAGATTTTCTGGAAGGAAGTATCAAACTGCCAGGGGATTGTGAACTTTGTGGAAAAAGTGTGGGACGATTGCGAAATAGAAAGAAGTAAAGCCTTTATAAAATGTGACAGCACGGATCTGGAATTATGGAATTACCTTTCCACGAGTCTCTGGAGCGAACCGGAAGATTCGCTGGAATATAACGCCTATTATGAGAAATACGGCATAATCAAACCGGAAAACATCGAGACGGATACCTTGAAAGCCATGATCGGACGCATTGATCTGGAAGCACTATTCCGGACGGCAGTTATCAATAAAGCAGGTTTTGATCTTCTGGATAATTATCTGCAATACCTGAGACTGGAAATGACAAAACCTTTTGAATATGAATCACGTTACGGCTTGATGCGCATTGGCAGTTCGGGAGATGACCAGATAAAAAACAATTACGTTTTTATCTATGACCCTGCCGGCAATGACAGCTACCTGGGCAGGATAGAAACAAACTGGAGCAAACAGCCGTATTTCTGGGTCATAGACGGTGCCGGTGACGATTATTATCACTGCCAGGAATTAGCAGGTTTAGTATCGGTTAAAGGCGGGATTGGTATGCTGCGTGATCATGCAGGGGATGATGTATATACGGGTGGCGATTATGCAGTTTCGGCGATCTGGGGATATTGCGAATTAAATGATATGAGAGGAAATGATATTTACAGTTTCGGACTGCATGCGGCAGGGGCGGCTACCTATGGCATCTGCCTGCTGGTTGATGAAAAAGGACGTGATAGTTACCACGTAACGCAATATGGTGAAGGTTTTGGCAGTACACTCGCCTTTGGGGCAATAATGGATTATGAAGGTTTTGATAATTATTATGCAGGTGGAAAATATATGCATGCCCCGCTGGCACCATTAGATTACCGTTCGTTATCGCAGGGCTTCGGTTTTGGCATGCGGCCGGATCTGGCTGGTGGCATTGGCATGATCTTTGACGGCAGCGGTAATGATAATTATACCGGTGGTGTATATTCGCAGGCAGTTGCCTACTGGTATGCCCTGGGCATAATTTATGATAAAGAGGGCTATGATTATTACGATTCGGTATATTACCCGCAGGGCAGCGGCATTCATCTGGCAGGTGGATTTCTATTTGACGGAGAGGGAGATGATCATTATTATAGTAAAAACGGTCCCGGACAAGGCTCGGCACATGACTGGGCAGTGGGATTTTTGATTGATCGGGGAGGTAATGACCATTATTCAGTGGGTGGCGGCAACGGTATGGCATTAACTAATTCCGTTGTAGTATTTCTGGATGTAAGCGGAGATGATAACTATCAGAGGAAGGAAGAAGGAAATTATGGAAGCAGCCGCGAAGCGCGGGGTACCGGGGGCATAGGTATGTTCCTGGATACAGGTGGTAATGATAAATATCCTGTGGAGATATGTGCCAATGATACAAGCTGGATCCGTGGCTATTACGGCATCGGAATAGATACTCTGATGGTGGTGGAAGAAAAAGAACTGGAAGTGATGAGTGAGCAGCAGGCAGCACAGGTGGACAGCCTGGCTCCGATAAAAGAAATATGGGAACTGGCAGCCGGCTGGGGGGTGGGCAGTAATCAAAAAACCGTGCAAAGAGCTGGTGAAATTCTCCAGAGCAGAGGTGAAGAAAGTGCTGTATATATCGCTGAAAACGTACTGGGTACCAAGGATGGACTGGCATATCGGGCTATTTCGGAATTCACAAAAAAATATGAGGGGTTTCAGCCATATCTGATCTCCGGACTGGCATCCGAAGACAGTCTGGAAGCTAAAAACTGTATCTCACTTTTAGGTGAATATAAGGATTCCACGTTAATAGTTCACTTTAAACCATTCCTGGAAGCAGATAAATACACTAACTCGGTACTGGGCACCTTGGGTGATTTCAATTGTGCGGAAAGCGTTAACCTGCTGAAGGAATACCGTTTTGTGAAAAATGAGAAGCGACGCTTTGTCACGGCAAGCAGCTTGATGGCATTAAAGCGTGACGATAGCAGAGCGGCGCTTCTGGAAATGGCAGATGACGATTCCTTTCTAATTAGAACTATGATCAGGATGATGCTTGATAAAGAGGAATGATGCAGCGTAAAAAAACACGTGTGATCAAGGTTGGCAGAATTGCCATTGGTGGTGATAATCCCATTGTAATTCAGTCTATGACGAATACTCCCACGGCAGATGTGGCAGCAACCATAGAACAGATAAGACGTTTAGCGGCAGCAGGATGTGAGATCGTAAGAGTAACCGTTAATAACGATGAGGCAGCTTTAGCGCTTCCGGTAATTAGGAAAAGTATCAATATTCCTCTCATCGCTGATATCCATTTTGACTATAAACTGGCGCTGGCTGCCTTAAAAGCAGGGGTCGACGGTTTAAGACTCAATCCGGGTAATATCGGAAGCCGTAAAAAAGTTGAGGAAATTGTATCTGCGGCGAGGGAGCGTAAAGTTCCCATCAGAATTGGCGTAAATACCGGTTCCCTGGATAGGGATATTTTGAAAAAGTATGGACTGACGGCAGCAGCATTGGTGGAAAGCGCTCTGCAGCATGTGCACATTCTGGAAAATGCCGGTTATGAGGAAATAAAAATCTCCGTTAAAGCTTCCTCAGTTCCCCTGATGCTGCAAAGTTACCGGCTGCTTTCGCAGAAAGTTGATTATCCCCTGCATCTGGGCGTAACGGAAGCAGGAACTTTGATGGCAGGTACGATCAAATCTGCCCTTGGCATCGGCATACTCCTGGAAGAAGGCATTGGAGATACGATCAGGGTAAGTTTAACGGCAGATCCGGTAGCAGAAATAACGGCAGCCCGGGAAATTCTGAAAGCACTGGGACTGCGCAAAGGTCTGGAATTTGTCTCCTGCCCTACTTGTGGACGCACGGAAATAAACCTGGTGGCAATTGCCGAAGAAGTGGAAAATAGATTAGAAGAATTCCGGGATAAAGAGCTGCGGATTGCTGTGATGGGCTGCATCGTTAATGGACCCGGTGAGGCGCGGGAAGCTGATTTCGGCATCGCCGGCGGTAAAGGGGAAGGCTTGCTGTTCAGCCAGGGTAAAGTTTTACGGAAAGTGCCGGAAGATAGACTGGTTGATGAATTGATCGAGCTTATCCGCAAGCATGTATCTTGAAATAAAAAAAACCTTACTGCTGCTGCTGATGCTCGTATTCAGCCTTTATGCCGCCGGATTTACCATATCTAAAATTGAGTTCTCCGGTAATGAACAGCTCAGCGATGCGGAACTCCAAAACCGCATTATTAGCTATATCGGGATGCAGTTTGAGCAGAAAACCATCCTGGAAGATGCCCTGAGATTAGGTGAATATTATGAAAGCAGGGGATTCTATCTGGTGAAAATAAACACTCCCCAGGCAATCCCGCAGGCTGATGATAAAATTGAAGTAATATTTGAGATCGAAGAAAATGGGCAGTTACCGATAGCAACTTTGCAATTTTTGGGTAATAATTATCTGAGTGAAGAATTTCTGCTGGGCAACCTGCATTCCCGCAGAGATTATCTCAAGCAGATGGGAGCATTCCTTGTGGAATTGATAGACCTGTATAACCAGCAGGGATTTTATTTTGCTTCCGCTCAGATCAGCAGCATCACGCAGAAATCAGATGGCTCTGTGAACCTGGAAATATTGATTACGGAAGGAAAATATTGCCGGTTCAGCAATTCGATTATCCAGGGTAACAAAGTTACCCGTAAAAGAACAATCCTGCAACTGGCACGCCTGGAAAACAGGAGTAAGATAAGCCCGGCAGAACTGCGGCAGGCTGAGGAAAATATCAGCGCCAGACCGTATATTGAAACCTGCCGCATCATACCGCTTGATCCCGAAACCCTGCTTTATGATATTAAAGAAGGAGCGATGACACAATTGCAGGCATTACTCGGTTACGATAATAATTCCGGTAATGCCGGACGCCTGCTGGGATTTTTGGACCTGAATTTTGAAAATCTCGGCGGTACTGACCGCAGCGCTGGATTTTACTGGGAAAACCGCCAGGCGCAACATACGATCATCGAATTGCGCTATCACGAAAGTGGCTGGGATCTGCCTCTGGCAGGTGATGTTTCTTTATATCGGGAAGAAATGGACAGCACTTGGGTGGATGTGAGTTATGAGCTCGATATCTACTGGTATGATCTATTCAATAAAACGGGCTTGTATCTGGAGCAGCAGCATATATATCCCGGCGGACGCAGACCAGAGATCATAACGGAAACTGAATTTACCAAAGCCGGAGCTTTCTGGGATTTTGGTAATCTTGATAATGCTCTAAATCCCTCTAAAGGGTATATATCAGAAATCAAATATTATTATATCTGGAGTAAAGAAGCTGGCAAAAAAAGCGGCAGACAGGCAGTGGAACTCCGCTATTTTAAAGCACTCCCTATTTCCGGACGCTGGGTGCTCTCCGGCGATATACACAGTAATATTATCGAACATAAAAACCTGACTGATTTTGATATTTTTTATATAGGCGGCGCCCATTCCCTGCGGGGCTACCTGGAAAAACAGTTTTCCGGTTACCGCGTCGGCTGGCTTAATCTGGAAGCGCGTTACCTGCTGAGCCGCCAGGCAAGGGTTAGCCTGAACAGCGATCTGGGATATTATGCCAGAAAAAATGGCGATGAAGAAATCCTCTTCAGCCTGGGCTGCGGACTGCGGGTTCCCACCCCGGTCGGGCAGTTTTCTTTTGACTTTGCTCTCCCCTGGATTGATAATAGTTTTGGCAGCATTATGGAAGGAATTGTACACTTCGGTCTGGAAACAAGGTTCTGACAGGATTAAGGATCATGGATGAAAGATGAAGCCTCCTTCATTGCATTACGCCGTGACATGAGATGAGCGATCAGCGATTAATTAATGACTTGAAGAATATAGAACAAGTGTAATAATGAATTAGCGTAAGTGATAATTAAAAATCTTAGGATTCAGACAAGCCAATAAGATGCCAATGAGAGGGTACCGGGAGACAGGAAAGAATGTTATTTATCTATATAATATAAAGATAGATAGATTTTGGCGGAAATTCGGTGTAAATAAAAGTGAAAATGAGTTACGAGAATTAAATTCTGCGGAAAGAGGACGAAAGTACGATACAAATGGTGCTGCTGAAGACAGCCGTTAGACGTTAATCGTTAGTCGTTAATCGTGTGATTCGAATTCGCTGGCGATTAGCAGTGAATAGTGAACAGTGAACGGATAGCAGGATTGAGAGATAGAGAGAAAAGAACTTCACTGCGTTCAGCGTTAGTCGTAAATTGTTAATCATAATAACAAGAAATAGCGAAAATGAGGAGTATTAGTGCAATATTAGCAAGATGACACATCATTTATTGAGATTTGATTTGACAGGAGAATATTGAAATTCATGATGCAGTTATGGAGGGACAATATGTTTATTTATGGAATAGTAATTAGTTTCATTAACGCAATAATAGCGAATAAGAAAGGATATTCACCAGTGTTGTGGTTTTTCGCTAATAGCCCATTAGCTTTCATAATCATCATATTTAAATCAAACAGTAATCTTGAAGAAGATCAAGAAGAGAGAGAAAGTATGATTAAAACTTCTAATAGAGAAGCGGTATGGCTTATTGTCTTGGGAGTGATAGTAACATCATTACAAATATTATTTAATTATGGAATTGGCCAATATTAATCAGATCTGATTCAGTGATTAAGAGATATTTTAATTGAATTACTCAATTTGGGAAAAGGAGGTAATTTGAAGAAAACCTCAAATAGGGTGATAGTTCTTATATTAAGTCTATTTATCATAAAACTAATTAGCAGCAGTTTAGAAAAAGAAGTACAAACCATAAGTGAAACATTCGATTACATTTTGGGACAAAGAATGATCCTTGAAAAAATTATTGAAACTAATCCAGATTTAAAGTTAATGCACTACTTGCAGAACATAAATTTAAGGCAAGTTTTGGAAAAGCAGAAGAAAACATTGAAAGAGAATTGATATACTATTTAGGTGATGAATATATAGGCTTTAAGAAAAACTGCGAAATTGAATTGGGAAAATTATTCATGAGTTAGAATATGATAAAATAAATCACTTGAAGTTATAGAAGAAGTGAATAGTCGAGTTGAAGGAAATATTGAAAGCCCATATAAAGAGATATTATTACATTATGAGTACATTGATGATCCAGATAATGAATACTTAGATGGATTTGTATGTAGATTTGGCAGCCAGAGCTTTTTTTACTCTGTACCTGATTGGTTGCTGGACGGAATGACTGAATGAGGGAACGACAACACTGACGAAGTCAATCCCCTTCTCCCCTTCCCCCCTTCGCCTTTTCGCTCCCTCAATCCCCCCTCACCCTTTCACAGAGCGCATCTCTATCGATACCGATCCCTGCTCTCCCACTCCGCCATCTTCATCAGGACTATAGATAAAGGTAAGCGTCATTCTTTTGGACATGCCAAAACCATTGACTTTTGCTTCCTGGATCTGTGGCAGATATGTTCCGGTATTGATATAACGGAAAGTGCCTTTGACCTTATCGCTTTCGATAATAACTTCTTTTGCCTGATGCGTATGCCCGTAAATAACGAATTTCACATCTGGATATTTTTTTAAGTCAGCCATTGCCCCTTTCAGGTAATTATCCGCCGGAACTTTGAAATACCTGGTTATATCCTGAAAGAAATCAAGTGCTTTGGCAAGGGAGTTGAAATTTTCTTCCTGCAGCAGATTTAAAAGCAATTGCAGATGACCTGTTACGTCACCATTAATATAATTATTGGTAAAAGCTTTCGCCCAAAGCCGCACATAATCCGTATTCAAAAAAGATTCCAGAGAAAGGCATAATGCTTCAATAATATTGCCTTTCATTTCACGGTCAAAATCACCGGATGTTGACCAGATCAGGCATTTTAAGGCTGAAAGCGCTGGCCGCACGTTATTGATATCCTTGATATGTTCAATCAGTGAATCATGCTTTCCTTTCCACTGAAACAAATTATTCAGTCGGTGGACAAGACCGCCCATGATCTCAGCGGTTACTACTTCCCCTAAATTCTGCACCTTATAATATTCCGGATGAAACCTGCTGCGGTGAGAATGACTTAATGCTCTTTTAGCGAACTGATAACCAAAACAGGCTTCATCCCATTCATGACCATGCCGGCAGAGCACCGCATATTTTTCCGAATGCAGAAAATTGCATATCACAACATTAATACCGGAAAGCAGATTCTTTACCTTGTTCTGAAGGGATTCATAAATATTAAAAGCCCTGTCATGATTGCCTATCACGTAAGTGATCTTTAAGGGAATATCACATGCAGCAGCCAGATTTTTCAATTCATTCAAAAAAGAAATGCATCCCGGAGCTTTCAGAATCTCTTTCAGAATGCTGTTATAAATATTCTCCACTTCAGGATTGATATTAACTGCATATAACGGATCAAGTTTTCCGTTCCAGGGTCTCTTCTCATCATCAATGATCAACCATTTATCTGAACGGACAATATCAAAGATATCGCCCAGCAAAACCATATTGATTTCTTCTATATTTTTATTTAAGGAACCCAGCCTTAATCGTATTTCGGGAAACAGTATCTGCGAAAAGACGTCTTTTACCACATTGGAAGAAGTAGTCCCATCGCTAAAGTGCAGGTCGCTGATGATTATAAGCATTGTTACCTCTTTGTTTTTTTCGAGAATCGAGATCCGAAACTCGAGATTCGGAAGACAAATCAGACCAGAGATGGTCTGTGCACGTTCTCAGGGCATCCCTGCCCTGATTTCATTGATCTCCGATCTCTGATTTCGGTTCCCCGTCTCCCGTCTCGAATCTCGGATTTCGAGTCTCGTATTTCGTATCTCGTCTTAACAAAAACCTTTACAAAATTTTTTAAAAAGAATAAAAAGCCCCCATTGCTGGGGGCTTCACAGCTTACCTTTTTAAGCTGCTACGATCGGGTTGTTCAGGGTAGCCAGATCAAGTCCGCAGGAAGGCAGTCCTGCTGCGGTGATCAGATTGCCCACGTTCGGTGCAGAGGTCCCCAGTAGATCTCCAGCTTCACCTCCGAAGTTTTCGACCGTCAGGGTACTCAGGTCAAAGGACGATGCATCTGCTGCTGCAAAGCAGCCCTTCACGAAAAGATTCAGAGCGCTAATGTCACGAGTAGGCTCATGACCGGGCTTCTGCGTTAAGTTCCAGGCATCAGCATAAAGCGCCATATCAGCCTTAAAACTTTCATCTGCTGCATTCCAGGTAGTTGCTGCAACAGCCGAGGCTTCAGTACCGAATTCGGTATTATGGGCGGTAATCGTGGGATACTTGTAATCCCGGGAATAACACAGCCCATAATCCTTCTTGAAACCGAAGAAAACAAGTCCTTCGTTCCAGCCTTCAAAAGCGCTGATCCAGTTTGGTAGTCTCACTCTCATTTTATTCACCTCCTTTGGATAACTTTATTTGAGTCGCCTCACGTTATCCGGCTCCTTATTGCCACAGGGGTAAATATATGCAAGATAAATAGTTACGTTTTATGTGGGTTTTACACATAGTCGTTTTAGCAGTTTTATACTTCCTGATTATCAGCTAAATTGCAGGATTATAAGAAAATCCATGTGTATAGAGGATTTTGACGAAACTGAGAAAATGCGAAACTGAGAAAATGAGACCAGAAATGCTAATCCATTCGAGTTACGAATCACAAATCACGAGTCACGCTGAACGAAGTGAAATCCCAGTCACCAATCACCAATCACGGCAACCGAGGTTGCATAATTTTACATTTTCAATTTTCAATTTTACATTGCGAAGCTCAGTGGGTAGGTATTTTTGACGAAAATGGGAAGATGAGAGGGTGTGAGAATGGGACGAAATGCAGGAGAATTGAGGGAACGAAAGGGAGAAGGGGCGATTAAACGAAAATGAGAATCTGAGAAAATGGGAAGAGACGAAGGGGCGAAATGACTGTGAGACGTGGATCGATTATGGATTATGGATTATGGATTAAGAATTAGGGATGGACTGTGAACTTTGTGAGCGGAGTAAGAAGAATTCCTGGTTAGCTGGTTTTCATGTATTATTATATATGCCTTCTATATAGGTTTATACCAGTCTAATTTATATTCAACAGCAGAACGGGTTGTTCTTCTTAATCAATCAATAAATTTTGCGGTTTTGCTGATATACTTACTTCTCAATATTATTTATGTCTTTTCTTTATCAGGTAGAAAAGAACCAGTTTTCTGCCTGCGAAGATTTTCTACTGGTTCTGGCATTTTTTCCAACGCAATCTGCAATATTTCAAGTAAGGTATCAATGTGCATTTTCTTGATGATCTGTATAGTTGGAAAATATCTTCCGGAAATCGTTGCTATAGATTTTTCTGTTGTTGAACTCGTAGTAAGATAATGGAATCTTTGAAAATAAAATGAGAACTCATAGTCATATTCACTTCTAACTTTGACTGATACATCCTGGTTGCTTATGTCTTTTGAAAGAATCTGGTTTTGTTCTTCGTAAACATGAAAAGAGTAACACAATCCTTCATTTACATCCAGCTTTTTGTCCCAATTGTTGCTGGTTCTTTGCAGAACATTTATAAATTCTACAAGCTTTTCCCGATTTAAAAACACTGCCCTGGAATAGTCCAGATTATTAAGCATGATTATATGCGATTCATAAGCTTCGGGAGCAGGGAAGATCAGCAGATAATCTTCCTGATAACCTTCAATACTGGCATTCTTAGCAATAACGAAAGCCAAATTCCTGGAAATGTCTGATTCAGACTCTAAATCAATTAATTCCAGATTTGATAACTCCTCTACTGAAACAAAATTCGCCCCTAATCTGGAATTATAATATTTCATTGTTGGATTAACGGAACAACCGGAAATAATGATTATTATTGAAAAAAGAAACAAATTTAACTTAGTATTCAATTTTGCCTCCCTTGATACTGACCTTTGATACCAGATTATACTTTGATTTATCATTTACTCAATTTTCATAATCCCTTCTTAATTATCTCAGTACTTTTATAAGTTCTTTAACCAATTTATCAAAATCTTCTGTGCTTATTCCTTTTATAATCCCTAATCGAAGCGATAACTGCATAACTTCATCTTTGGTAACATTATGCCAGACAGGTAATATTCTATTTACTCCATCTTTTGTCTCCAAAGCTTCAAGATGCTCAAATTCTCGTTTTGCCCATTTTCTGTTTGATATATACTCGGGTGATATTATTAAAATACATTTTTTACACTTTAATAGGCCTTCCTGAATTTTTTCCGAGATATTATCCCCAATTTTTATTTCATATTCATCAAACCAAACTACTAAACCCTCTTTTCCCAATCTATTTACCAAGGGCTTTACAATACTTGCTTTTGTGGAATGATCATAAGAAATAAATGCTACTGGATTTCTTTTCTTTATCTCCAGATAATTTAAATCATATATTTCCACATTCAAATTAAACTCACTTGCATAATGATATAACTCTTCTTTTTCTATATCGGATATATATGTATTAGAATAAAAAAAAACTCTACCAGTAAAAGTCAGATCTGCTATATTAACCCAATGATAGTCATAGCTTTTTGATTTACCTCCCCATCCCTTCCCGATTTCTTTCAAAACGCTGTCAATCATCTCTATCATTTGTTTAATTGCCTCGATATTATGGCTTTTCTTATTGATATAAATTGATAAATAATAACTATTCTCTTTAGCATTACAGTGTCTTTGCATCCATGTAGGAATTGATTCTCCTTCAATTCTTAATTGAAATCTATCACCCATTCCCATTAGCAGGTGCTGTCCACTTGCTGAAAATAATGAACCTAATGTTATTTCTTCCATAGGCGATTTATTACTTCTTCAATTTTATTCTTATATACTTTAATTAGTATTTCACAACCATTTATACTATTATTAATGGACTGTATTTTCAGAACTATTCCTTTTTGTTTTTCAATAGATGGTAAAGGAATTTTTAATCTGGATAATTGATCTTTAGTAACTCCCTTGATAGTTGCCCCTCTGCTGTTTTCTATAAACGTTAAAACTTTTTCAATTAGAATGTAAAGAAGGTATTCGGGATTTACTTTTGCCTTGTTAATTATCAAGCCTTGTGAATCTTGACTAATACAAACATCGAAATCGTTAAGAAATAGTTTCCCTAATCCAACTCTGGTAACAACAATAATATTTCCCTTTGGGATCAGATGAGTCGCTGATTCCTTTATTGCTCTTTCTGTTATATACTTTCTTGGCTTTGCATGATGAAAGTCGACAATATCGGCACTGGTAATCCATGGTATATCCCCTGTCCAATATTCTTCAATTTTTGTAGAAGGTGTTCCTCCCCCAAGAGTATCTATACACAATTCTCCTAATTCCACAACTTCCCACCCCGGATCAATATCAATATGCGGTTTATAATTCTCTACCACCTGTCGGGCACCTTCAATTATCTTCTCATATCCCTCAATTTCTTCAACTATCTCTTCCTGAATTTTTAATGGGGGAAGAGGAATTTTAATTTTGTATGCATCATTTCTATTTAAGCCGGGAATACCAGACTGAATATTTGTATTCTTTAGGTCTAAGCTTCTTAAAACATAGAATAAATATTTGAGACTTCCTTGTTTTTTCATCTCATCAATAAAGAATGTAGTATCTATCGGATATCCATTATCATTTGAGTACTTAACTTCTCCAGCAGAACCCTTTCTTCCAATGATTATAAAAGGAGCTTTAGCTATAAACTCATTATGATGTCCAACAACTCCATTTGATCCATAAACGGGATATATACCATTTAACCTATCTCTCTCAGGTAAACTTTTTCCATACTTGAATTCAACAATATCTCCCAATTCCACCATTTCCCATTTTCCTGTATAAACAGCTTCTTCAATATACCTATTGGCAGAGAGATTATATTCATTTTCAATGACTTTGATTTTAGGCACCAGTTGTGCAATTTCACAGTTTTCCGGCAGTTTCTTATTAAGTTTATATTCTTTAATGATTGCCAGTGCTTCTATTAAATCGTTATCCTTGATCTGAGTTCGCTGAGCGCCAAGATTATATCCATCATTTTTAATGTTGATAAATAATAACTCATCCCTTTGTTTCGCCATCCTTCTATCCATCAGAAGGATACTGGTTTTCACGCCGGCATAAGGATTAAAGACTCCGGAAGGAAGAGACACCACCGCCCAGAGGTAGTTTTCTTCAATGAGTTTCTTTCTCAGATTCTTATGCGCATTCTGGCTTTGAAATATTATGCCTTCAGGAACGATAACGCCAGCTTTTCCATCCAGTGTCAGGTGCTCCATGATGTAATCCACAAATAAGACTTCCGAGCGATTGGATTTGAGCGAAAACTGCTGATGGGGAACTATTCCTCCTTTCGGGGTCATAAATGGCGGATTTGCCAGAATAATTGCAAAATTCTCATCCCATCTGTCCTCACTGCTCAATGTGTCATATTCATAAATATGCGGATCAGGAAACCGGTGCAGAAACATATTAACAAGGCTAAGCTTGACCATATCCGGTGAAATATCATAACCACTAATATTTTCCACAAGACGTTTGCGGTCATCGCTTTTCATCTTGTCGCCATAAGATTTTTCAGAATTCTTCTGCATGATATATTTATAAGCCGAAATGAGAAAACCGGCAGTCCCGCAGGCAGGATCTAATATTTTATCCGTTTTCTGAGGATCGACGGCTTCCACAATGAAATCTATTATATGCCGTGGAGTGCGGAATTGTCCTGCATCGCCCTGTGCTCCCATCACGGAAAGCAGATATTCAAAAGCATCTCCCAGTTTTTCCGAATGGTCATATTCAAAGCCGTTTATTTCACTTAAAAACATGTTCAAGGTCTTTTCATCGCGGAAGGGCAGATAAGCGCCTTTAAAGATAAGCCTGAATAATTGTGGAATATGCGGATTATTCTCCATCCTCACCAGACCTTCCGTAAAAAGGTCAAAACGTTCCCTGCCACTCAACCCGCCGGACATCAGTTCACTCCAGCCATATTTCTCATAATCACCCACAAAATAAACAGCTCCTCCGCCTAATTCTTCCGAAAACCTGTCCATATCATCCATAAATTTATATATCAGCGTAATCGTGATCAAATCTATCTGTGATTTCGGTACGGGAATCTTACCAACCAGTATATCCCGCGCCGTATCTATCTTTCGTTTTACTTCATTATAGTCCATTTTATCTCCGTTAGTCGTTAGTCGTTAATCGTGAGTCGTAATTCGTTAGTCGTTTAAGAACCAGACCAGGATGGTCTGGAAACAATCGTACACAGACCATCCTGGTCTGATTTTTGTAATTAATAGTTATATGCTTCATTTATATATTAACTTCCTTTTTCATACTTTTAATTGACACTATTATTCTTCAATTTAATTTACGTAATGACTCATCTGCCATGTGTAGAAGGAGTTCGGACCCCGGTACTGCCGGGGTTGGCTTTTAACATAGACTTTTCTTCGTCTATTTTTCTTCTTAATTTCATCTTAAAATTTATTTTTATTGACATCCTATGGGCTCCTTTTTAACTTTTTGCTTAGCTCATCTGCCAAGTGTAGAAAGAGTAACGAGGTCGTCTTCTGCAGACGACTTTTGTTTTTTTTATCAGTATTATTTTTTTCATATCCAGAAATTGTAATGTTTCCAGTTTTGTGGAAAATCCATTTTAATTAATTTGATATTTCTATACTCAACAAAGAGGTTATGAAGGTCATCTTTCAAAGTTGTATTGCAGTTAATCTGATTTAGCATATACATAATAACAGAAAATATAATAAAGAGTTTCTTGTTATTTCTTCCATAGTATTGATTCCAATCCGAATTATTTTTAGGTATTTTGGGAATAATGCTTAAATCACGATTCCATAATCTACTATGATGAGCACAGATATTTCTAAGGTCTCTGATTGAATTTAACCAACTATGAAAAACAATTTCTTTTACTTTGAATATATTTACTGTCGATAGTTTAAGTCTTCTATCCATCAACTGATAAAATCTATTCATAGTGCCCATCGACATGATTTCTGCAGCCATCCAGGCAGGCAGATAATTTTCTTGATAATATTTTGTTTTGTAACGTTGCACAAAGACTTCTCTGCTGTTATTCATCTCATTTCTTAAATGATCAAGAAATTCATCTATCTTATAATGGGGTTGCAGAGGATAGGAAGAATATTTCGTGTAAGCAAAAGGATCCTTGTAATGAATTGTAAAATTATAAACCAAGTTAGTTCTTATCCATCGTTCAAGGATTGAAATTGACTTGAATACTATTAATTTCAATTCATTATCAAAATCCATAATTTCTTTTATCTTCTTTAAAGATGTTTCGGGAAAGAAATTTTCACTTCCACCCATTTTGTACGGATAGAGGTAACCACTTAAATGATAATAATTAACTTCTTTTAAGGTTTTAATCAAATTGGATTTATCAGCATTCAAACCACGATTAATCAATAATTGAGCTTGCTCTTCAAATGAGAGGGGGGGCTTAGTGAATTTCACTAATCACCCCCCAACAATTCTCGCCTAATTTGAGCTTGTACAAAGTACAGAGGCTTATCGAGCCTTACATCCGATAAACTATAACAAATCTTTCCCTTGTCAAGTTTTTTCTTGATTTTCTTAACTTTCTTAACTTGATGAAACGGACAATAAGGAATGAATCTTCTCAATAAGTGTTTTAATCCTTCATCCCTCATCCTTCATCCTTCCTCATATTCCCCCTTCCTGTCTTCACAATTGAAACTAGTAATTTCACTAAAATATCAATGTCTTTTCCTATATCATCAAACTGTTTGTCTGTCAAATAACTAGATCGAACCAGCAATATTAACCAATATTCAGTCTCGTTGGCTTCTTTTAAAGCAATAGACATTTTATGTACAAAATCAGCCTTACTTTCTCCAAATTCCGCTTCACGAACTAATGCTCCAATAGCAGTCCCGCTTTTTAAAACCTGCCTGGATATTACATATTCATTCTTTTCTCTACACAAATATTGATATAATTTCACAATCCTGAGAGCAAAATCCATACTCCTCTCTTTCACCTCATTTTTGGGCATTTTTCCTCCTTCTTCATCCTTCATCCTTCATCCTTAATCTTTAATCCTTCATCCTTCATCTTTCATCCTTCATCTTTCATCTACTCAAACTTATTCAACGGCACATAATCCCGGATATAAGCCTGAAGGACGTTCTTGAAATCATTTAATGCTCTGATATCTTCCATATCCAGCATAGCATTGGTAACCAGTCTGCCATAATCCTTATTTTTGATGATCTCACGTGTGGCGGTATCCGTAATGAATGCCGCAAAGAATCTCCAGGCAGCTTTCACCTTCACATTATCAAGTTTATAAATACTCTGGAATTTCTTAAATTCCTCTTCCAGAAGTTCTTCCTTGCTTTTTAGCTTAGGTATCAAGCCGAACATATACTGCAAAATCTCGTCTAAAGTAATATTTCGTTCGGGTAATAATAGATGCCTGATTTTATCCAGGTTCAGCGCAGTTTCTTTCTGGTTCAGATAATGTTCCAGAACATAATTTCTCGCTTCCCCGAATTCCTCATTTTCCATCAACTGACGCACAATGGCATCTGACTTAACGTCCTGCTCAAATTTCTGATACATCATCCGGTCAACTTTCATCCCTTCTTCGCCGATCTGTTCTTCTTTCAGCAGCGTTAAAACATCTTTCCCCGTATATTCAAAACCGCCTATTCGAGCCGGTGGTTCAGGTCCTGCACCTCCGGGAGCACTTGGTCCAATTGGTGGTAATTCCAGAATTTCGTCATAATCAAATTTTTCTTCAAAATATTCACAATTGGCAAAGAAATCAAAAAGGTAATAAGTTACCTTTTCTTCACTTTTCTTGATTATTTCACCATCTATACGATTCTCGTAATAGAAAGTATAACGGCGTGTACCTCTTCCTTTCATCTGCACAAAATCAGTAGGTGAAAAAATGGGACGCAACATTACCAGGTTCAAAATGTCACGGCAATCGAAACCGGTGGTCATCATGCCGACTGTTACGCAGATTCTTGCCCTGGAACTTTTGTAATCAGGCAGAAAACGTGTTTTCCCCAAAAGATTATTATTGGCAAAATTGCCAGACATAACCTGTGAATCAGTTACCTGTGATGTGATCTGTACGGCAAAATCACTGTTATATTTTCCGGGAAACATCTCTTCTGCCAGTTGATTCAGGATTTGGGTCACTTTCGTGGCATGTTTCTGACGTACGCAAAATATGATTGTCTTGCCAATCTCATTCGTTATCGGGTCGCGCAGAGCATTTTCCATAAAAGCCCGGCAAAACACATAATTGGTTTTTTCTGAAAAGAATTTCTTCTCAAAGTCAGTATGAAAATACTGCTCTTCCTTTTCTTCCTCACCTTCCTTGATCACTACCGCATATCCTTCTTCGGAAAGCAGTTGCGTTGTAACTTCCGTTCTGGCATCAATTACGCGCGGGTTGACCAGAAATCCTTCTTTAACTCCATCCAGCAGGCTATATCTGAAAGTTGGTTCCAGACCTTCGCAACCAAAAGTTTTGTATGTATCCAGCAGCATACGGCGTTCCAATGCACGCGGATTATCTTCTCTCAATTTCTCAATATCCACATTCTTTAAAAAATCTCGCGGTGTTGCCGTTAGTCCCAGTTTATAACCTGGAAAATATTCAAATAATGCTCTGGCATTCCCATTTATGCTGCGATGCGCTTCATCCGAGATCACCAGATCAAAATCCGTGGGTGAAAATATATCCAGATAGCGGTTCTCAACAGTCAGGCTTTGAACTGTTGATATAATGATTGCCGCACTGTTCCAGTCGTCTTTATGTTCTTTATAGATTTTAATGATATAATCATTGCCCAGATAATGATTGAAATTCGTGTCTGCCTGTCTTTCCAGTTCTATTCTATCCACCAGAAAGAGTACTCTTCCGGCATTCTGAGTTCTCAAAAATAATTTGATAACTGCTGCTGCTACCAGTGTTTTTCCCGTACCGGTCGCCATTTCAAATAAATAACGATCCTCTCCATATTTCGCAGCGTATTGCACACTTTTTACTGCTCTCACCTGGTAATCCCGCAATAAACGGAAATTATTGTTTTCCAGATAATCTTTCCTCAGATTTTCATTCTGCCATTCCGGTCTTTGCGCAAAATCCGCATCCTGTGAAGCAAGAATATATGTGGCATCAACTTCCTCATTAACGAGTTTATCTCTATCCGGTTTTATTTTCTTATATTCTTCCAGTGATGTTTGAGAAGGGAAAGTGGTTATCAATTGTGGATTACCCCGCAGCAGATCCCAAAGGTAATGCAAACTGCCATTAGAGAGAATAATAAAACGTGCTTTCAATCGCCGGGCATACGTACGCGCCTGCTCCTTGCCCACCAATGGATCAAGCTCTTCTTTTTTTGCTTCCAGAACCGCTAAAGGAAAATTCCGGCTGCTCAACAGGATATAATCAGCAAAACCACTTTTAGTACCTTCAAAATTATCTCCGAAAGATTCTAATTCAGCCCGTGTGGGTTTAATATGCATTTCCAGACAAATATTACTTTGACCATCTTCATCATCAAAAAATCGCCATCCCGTTTTTTTTAAATGATCATTGATCTTTATCCGTGCTGTGGCTTCTTTCTTATTTCCCATACAACCTCTAATCTGATTATATCAATAATTAATTACATAACAATTAAACCAATTGTTTATTGGCAAGATAATTTTTAATCCCGTGAACAGTGAACGGTGAACAGTGAATGGAGTCAAATCGAAAATGTGAAGATGAGAAGAAGAGATAGGGCGACTAATTAAAGAAATACTTCATACTTAAAATCCGTAGAATCCGCTTGTCGGGGTGTAATGCAATGAAGACTGGCGATTGAAAGTCTTTTGAGAAAACTGCGTTTTCTTGCATTAGCTCTCTATAGAATTTCAATCCAGTCACCAATCACAAATCACGCTTTTCGAGTTTCGGATCTCGGATCTCGGATCTCGGTTCACGTATTTCGAATCACCAATCACAAATCACCAATCACGTTTCTGGTGAATAAATTGAAACCAGAAAATCTCAATCCCACCATTTTTTTCGCCTCTTTATTCCAATACAGCTTTTCTTCCTCACTCAACTCCTGCCAGGCGGCGCCTATTGCTTTCATTTTATTACAGAAATATACTGTCTGCGGATTTGTGCTGTGGTTGTATGTTTTACGGTGATATACCCAGAGATTTTGACGGTAACCATCCTTATATTTTAATTCATTACGCGTATAATGCACTTCTTCGAAGATTTTGCCTTCCAATGCTAATATCCAGTTTCTTTGGCTTTGCATACCTCGTCTGTAAGTTGGCAGGCTTTCATATTCTGGTTCCGGTAATGCCAGTATATCTTCAAAATGATCTGTAAGCCATTCTTCATATTCTGCATCAAAGTCTTCTTCAGCCGTTATGATGAACCACCTTTGGCAGTAGATTTCATCATTATAATATACTTCTAAGAGTTTTTCCCCCTCAGAATGAAAGCTTAAACTTAGTTCCGTTCTTTTACTCAAAGTATAAACTGTTCCCATCTCATTGCCCTGCCAGAGAAATTCATATTCTCCACGTTCACGCACGTAAAAAACAGTTTCAGCCAGAAATTTCTGCTTGCCTTCATTGAGAATATAAGGAGTGTAATAATTCAGTTTCCGAATCACAATTTTATAATCCTGATTCCGGGGATTACTGACGGTAACAGCAAATTTCCTGATCCATTCATTACGAATCGTTAACGGTGTACGTTTATAAGGAGATACCGGCTCATAAGGATATTTTTCCACCACACCATTTCTCTTTGTACGGTAAACAGTATTATTGAACTCTCCATGTATAACAAAGTTCTTCTCCAGGAAGTCGGTTACATTCATAGTTTTCATAAAAAACCTCCGGTTTTTTTCGTTAATCGTGAGTCGTTAATCGTGAATCGTTATAAATCAGGGCAAGATGCCCTGGATACGCAACACGGTTCACTGATCCCGATCACTGATTTCTTTTCTTTGATCTGCTGAACTTAGTGAAGCTACCTTAATTCAACATTCAAAATTCAAAATTCAAAATTGAAAATGTTCCTTCGGAACATTCTGTCAACCTTCTCAAGTGCCTTTTAAGTGGGTTTTACACATAGTCGTTACGTCACTTTTCAAGCTCCTGATTATCAGCTATTTTGCACTGCTTTGAAGAAATGGATGTGGGTTTGTTAGTTAGCCGTTAATCGTAAAGCGTTAGTCGTAAAATGTTCCATAATTTACAATAAGGTGGCACTAAGGAGGGTATAAGGTTGGTGTAAGGTGCCACAACAAGGAACAATCTAACATAATATCGTTAGATTGATCTAAGTTGTCACACCTTATACCAACCTTATAGGCACCTTATAGCCACCTGTTAGGGGAAGTAAACAACTGGATCAGGAGATTGGTAAGAGAAGGATGAAAAGTGAGGGATCGAAGGTGGTAAAAAATCTAACATTTATCCTGAAAATATCCCCAATCCTGCTAATCCTGATCCAGAAGATTTTTCTCTCTTAAAACCGGAAGTTCTCCAATCCCACTATTGTTCCATCTGCAAATTTCTCCGGCTGCCATGAACGCACTGTGATCCGCGGTTTATCGGGGTCATTCAGATTAAATGAAAGAAACAGATACCCCTGATCAGCATAATTACTTGAATAATAATACTGTGATATCTGTATCCCATAAATAT
>JAIPGO010000078.1 GCA_021736135.1 Candidatus Cloacimonadota bacterium | reverse complement strand
GTCTATAAAGATCAATTTTTTTACTGAGAATTACCACTAACACATAAACAGGGACTAAATTCTTAACCTATTTCCCTGCTGATCCATCTAATTTAAATTTTCACCTCTGATATTCTGCCAATTATGCAGAATTCATATAACGATATTGTGCGTGGTTGCTGAAAATAATAAGCCCGTATTGAAAACAAGTAATAAGAAAATATTAAGCACTTTCTTCATTACACTCTCCTCGATACCATTTTTGGTTTCATCATTTTTTTTTAAAGGGTTAACGGTTAAATAGTTTTCATGCGATGGTGAAGTGCTTTTCTTACTGACTTCTTTTTTTCGATACCTTCTTGACATTAATTATTCTCCTAACTAAATAAATATTCTATGTGAGATTATTTTAATGAGAAAGATTTACTAACGTCATTGCTGACAATAGAATAAGCTCAGGATACATTAAAATTCTCTCCCGTTAATTTCTCGCATATATTTCCCATTTCCATCATTTCAATAAAAGGTCGATCAGCCTTCACCTGTCAATATCTTTTTTCATTATTTTCTTCTTTTTTGAAAAATTCCAGAACTTTAATTCATATCACTCAATATTTATCGCTGACCATAATAGCTTTTCATAAATATGATATGGATAGATTTATTCTCTCATAGACCCAGATTTTAATCTTATAAATTTCATGTATTAATTATTATTATGAACATATTAAAGATTAATTTATTTTCTCATTGGCACTAACCCTTGTCTAACGAATTTGATGTATTATCCATTGTTAATAAACAAGATATGGATTAACTTCTTATTGAATTAAGAAAAATCCAGGATTTATCTCTTATAATTCCCGGTATGAAATATATTGGTATAGCGTAAGGTGCGCTGCAAGCGCTACCTTATGTGAAAAAATTACCCCCCCCCCTCCTCATCCGCGCTGTGCACCCATGAGGGGGAGGGGGGCATCAATCAAAAGGTAGTCCCGGAGTACCGAGTCAACCTTACGTTATACAAATATATCCCTTTCAGGGAAAAAAAATAAACTCCAGCCGAGAATTCTTTGAATTTCGGAGGAATGCCTGCTTTTCAAGAATCAGCCACAATTTGACAGGATCCTCTCTTTTTACTGCCAAAGTAGCAATTTATATCTAATAGACCCCTACAAGGCGGACACCCATAACAACAAAATGTTATCCGTGTCCGCCTTGTAGGGGTCTCTAATATATAATTAACCTAATAGATTGCTGAGTAGTGGTTTATCTTCGTTACGTCCGCAAATATGTTTTCATTGCATCAGTATGATTTTCTAAGGATGAAATTGTTAATATTGCCTATTTTTTTAAAGTTGTTTAATCCATTTCAAGCAGCAGGTTTTCACAGATAGCGGCAAGCTTATGGCAGAAAATGAATTAATCCATATTGCAAGTGAGTTAACCGGATTAAATTATTTAGAAAATCTTTTTCTTCTGGATAAAGAAGCTTATTATTGATAATATAATGAGGCAAAATCCCTGGCTAACAATTTCATTAAATTGAGTGCTGTTGATAATCAATTTCAGCAGGAACATGTTTCCGGCAAATATTGCCAGATAAAGTAATAGATACTTGATAAAAGTAGTGTGGAAAGACTTTCTGCTTTTGAATGTCCAAAACCTCTGTAAAAAATAACCGATAGTAATTCCCGTTACATATTCAATAATTAAAGCAGCTTGATATTTTGTCCCGCCTAAAATAAGTAAAGAATAGATCAGATAGGTTAAGACAGTGTTAAATAAGCCGACTAATCCGAATTTAACTTCTCTTCTCATACTTCTCTTTGATCACATATTGAGGTTTTCCGTTAATACCCAGAAATATCCTGCCGATATATTCGCCCAGCATACCCAGAGAAACAAGTATTATCCCGGAAAACATAGCCAGGGCAACAAATAAGGAAGCATATCCCAGAGGCAATTCAGGATTCATAAGTTTTTCAATAACAGTCATTACGCCCAGTATAAATCCCAGAATAGAAAAAATGAATCCACTGAATATGGCAATACGAAGTGGTAAAATGGAATAATTGGTGAACATATTACTCCACAACCTGAGCAATTTTCTCAGGGTATAGCCTGATTTACCTTTAGCGCGTTCACTATGAACCACTTCCAGAACTCCGATTTGATTTGTAGTATTTATGATGATCCCGTCAATATAAGGAAACGGCAGGTCGTATTTAATGATCTCGTTCACAACCGCTCTTGAAATTGCCCTAAAACTGCTCAGATAGAGGTTTGGCGGCTTTTTCAGCATAATATTGGCTACTTTATCATTAAATCTGCTGCCCAGATTACGCCAGAAATTATGACATTTCTCCAGGTATTTTGTGTAGATCACGTCATAATTGGATTTTAGAGAAAATTCTGCCAGCTTGACCACCTCTGTTACCGGATTCTGCAGATCATCGTCCATAGTAATAATCCAGTCACCTTTCGCTATCTTCAATCCAGCCATCAAGGCATTATGTTCCCCAAAATTCCGCATTAACTGCAGATAGACGACCTTTTCCGGATTATCATCGCAAAGATCGCGGCAGACCTTATCGCTGTCATCCTCCGATCCATCATTGACCAGAATTACTTCGTAATCATATTTATCATTGAAAGCAGCAACAATCTTATCTACTGTTATCCTGATTGTCTGTTCACTGTTATAAACCGGAATTACTATTGAAATCAACATTTTTTACTCCAGGAGTTTATCAACTCAATGATCCTGTTCTGTTCAATCTTACTAAGCAGTGGTGATATTGGCAGACTCAGTTCCTGCCGGACTAATTTCTCAGCATTATCAAAGTTTCCTTCTGCTCTGCCGTAGAAACTTTTCTGCCAGTGAACAAGCTGGGGATAATGTATCATGGTTTCCACTCCATTTTCCTGTAGAAAAGCCCGTAACTCATCTCTTTTATCGGTAAATACAGGATAAATATGATACCCGGAGACGGAACCAGCCAGGGGTGCAAGATATTTTAAACTTTCCAATTCGCCATCATACCGGGCAGCAATTTCCCGTCTTTGCCTGATATTTTCGGGTAATCTCTTTAATTTAACTCGTAAAACTGCCGCCTGAATTTCATCAAGCCTGCTGTTCATACCGGGAATTGAATTAATATCTCTTTCAACCTGCCCGTAATTTCTTATCATTGCCGCACGGATCATAACTGCTTCATCATCTGTAACAATTCCTCCGGCATCACCAACAGCACCCAGGTTTTTTGTGGGATAAAAAGAAAAAGCCGCGCAATCACTCCAGCCGCCGGCATTTTTTCCTGCTATTCTGGTACCTATCCCCTGGGCGCAATCTTCCACAATTTTCAAACCCTTATCATCTGCTATTTCTCTTATTACCGGCATATTACAGGCGAAACCCCATAAATGCACGGGGATTATTGCTCTCGTCTTTGCCGTTATAGCTCTTTTTATTTCTACAGGACTGATCAAGCCTGTTCTTTCATCAACATCAACAACAACTGGAATGGCTCCTGCTCTTTCAATTCCGGTTATGGTGGGATAAGCCGTGAGACAGCTCGTTATCACCTCGTCACCTTCACTGATTTCCAGAGCTTTTAAAGCAATGGTAATGGCATCTGTACCAGAGGCAGTACCCACGGCAAATCTGCTTCCCAGAAATTGAGCAAATTCTGATTCAAAGCTGCTTAATTCTTTTCCGAGGATGAATGTGCCTGATCGCAGGACTCTATCAATCGCCTCTTTTATTTCGATCAACTCGTCCTTATCCCATTGTCCCAGTTCAAGATATGGTATTCTACCGGTTTTTAAACCTAGTGAATTCATCATAATCCCTTATATAATCTTTTTCAGTAAAATAATCCGAGGCTAAAACCATGATCACACAATCCTTAGAAAAATTATCCATTATATGCCAGACGCCCGTTCCCATATAAATACCTGTCTGTGGGTTTTCCATCAGTATTTTTTCCTGTTTGAAACCATCATCCAGGAGCAGATCAAAGCTGCCTTTCAGGCAAAATAAAACCTGTTCCAGTTCCCGATGGGCATGTTTACCTCTAACGGCTTGAGGACTATCAAGATTGTAAATATAATAGACCCGCTTTATCTCAAAAGGGATTTCCCGTTGATTTTCGGCGACGCATAAGTAGCCGTCAATTCCATCTATGATTGGCTCTAGATTGATGATCCTGGCGTTATTTACTTTCACTGCTTTTCTCCGGTCTTTTCAACTGGAAGTTTGTTTTTAATGCCAGGGCAAGAGCTTCCATATAACCGGGATGCAATTCGCCGCCCAGCTCCAGATATTGCCCGGCATCGAATAAAGCTGATTCTAGTTCACTTAAGTGATAATGGGCAATAGACCTGTTCAGCCAGGCGTCAGCTTCCAGGGAATCCAGTTCCAGCACGTAGGTGAAATCCCTGATGGCGAAATCATATTTCTCCAGCTCCAGTAAGACAGTTCCCCGATTATAATAGGCTTCCTGATATTGAGGATCGAGCGTGATCATCTGATCAAAATCTGCCACTGCAGCTTCAAAGTTCTGTTCCCGATAATATAAATTTGCCCGATTGTTATAAGCATTCAAATTCTTTTGATCATAACCGATCGCCTTTGTATAATTATGCTCCGCCACGGCATTATTACCTCTCAGTTCTGCAGTCAAACCCAGGTTATTCCACAAAGGACTGCTAAAGGGAGCAAAACTTTTTGCTCTCTCAAAATAAATATCAGAATCCTGCCATCTTTCCATCAGGGCACAAATATAACCCAGCTCGTTGTATGCTTCTCCGAAATCAGGCTTCAATTTCGCAGCCTTTATAAAATATACTTCGGCATTTTCATATTGCTGCAGTCTTTTCTTGACTCTGCCCAGATTATAATATCCCAAAGCATATTCCGGGTTCAGATCAACTGTCCGATGGAAATCATTATCCGCTGCCGCGATCTCTCCCCGGTCAAAATACACTAATCCCCGGTTATTATATGCACTCTCATATTCCGGATCGATTTCAATTGCCCGGGAATAGCTGAATATTGCCGCTTCAGGCTGTTCATCTCTCTCATGAGCAATTCCCAGATTATTAAAACTGAAAGCAGAAACATTTTTCCCGCTTCGCTCAATATTTTGTTCCCATAGATTGATGTCATTTGACCATAACGGCAACTGGAAAAAGATGACGAGTAACAGACTTGCGCCCAGCCCGATTGAAACTAATAATTCCAGAATCCTGCTCTTCATGACCAGAAAGGCAATTATTATACTCACGCCCAGCATAGAAAAGTATATATAACGGTCTGCTACATTAGACCAGTTTTGAAAAACATAAGGTAAAAATCCCGAAACAGGGAGCATGCCGATAACGAAGACAGATAATCCAAATATATAGTAGTTTTGCTTTTTCCGCTTTTTCCAGCACCAGAAAATAATCATCAGAGTCAGAAGAATGGAAACATAAAATGTCCACTGACTCATTATCAGCCGCGTCAAGTGATGATAATCCGGTCGCAGATTTAATGGTAATGCCATTTTGGTCAGATAAAATCCCAGATTGTCAAACCACACGAAAGGCCTGATCCAGATAGGGCTGTAAATTTCCTGATCCACTCCTGACTGATTCAGTAACTGGATAATTGCGGCTGGTATTACCAGGATAAAAAACGGGATCTGTCTGACTGCTGCTTTAATAAAATTTCGACGATAATACATTAGTTCAAAAAGCAGCAGCATTATAGGTAAGGCAATCAATCCCGGACGGCTTAGTAGAGACAAAGCAAACATGATCATACTTAAAATGTAATATTTTTTCTGTCTGCTTTCTGAATATATTAAGAAATTCCAAAGCGACAGCAAGCCAAAGAAAGTAGATAATAATACTTCATTTGCCGTCACCCAGGCTACTGATTCCACCTGCAGCGGATGCAGAAGAAATACTAGAGCTCCCAATAAGGCAGCTATTCTCTTTTTTACCAGAAATTGTAAAAGCTTATAGACCAGAATGGCATTTATTATATGCAATAGCAGACTGAACAGATGAAATATGACAGGATTGAAGTCATTTCCTCCGGCAAGTTTAAGAAGTGCTCTTACAGTGAAGGTTACCGGAATATATTTATCCCAGTAAGTAAGCTGCCATACTTTGCCAAAGGTGCTTAAATTTACTTCCTGCAATAACGGATTGGTTAACAGATCATCTAAAAGGTCATCCCAGACAAAATCAAAACTCATTACCTGATAATATGCTCCGATGCCTAAAACTATGATAACTAAATATGGAAATAACTTTTTCATTAAATTCCTTAGTTCTTTTTTTGTTGTCCCTTGTAACCGGATCATTGATCAGGATTAATGCAAATCAGAACAAGGTACTCCTGTAAGACAGAAATCATCCCACATTAGAAATTATCAAGTTATTTTATCATGATCACTTTCTGAATCTGTTCAATACCGGCAGCATTCATTTTTATAAAGTAAATACCGCTAGCCTGGAAATCTGCTTTCCAGACAATCTGGTAATGTCCGGCTTCCAGGTGACCATTTACCAATTCAGTGATCATTTGACCTTTCAGGTTATAAATGCTGATGTTTATATTACCGGCATGAGCAACATCATAAGTTATTGTTGTTTCAGGATTGAAGGGATTAGGATATATTGCCTTCAGGGAGGTTGTTCCGGGAATAAGGCTTTCTTCGGTAACGGGAGTATGATTGAAATCAATGCTCATCATTTCCGAATTCATATCATCATAAACCGCTTCCACTCCGGCAGTGTGTTCACCATATACTTCTGTAAAAAGGTATTCCCGTACTTCCACAAAAGCCTCAAATACATTGTCAAGATAGACGTTATAACCCGTTAACTCGCGAGTATCCCTATACTCAGGGTCATCATTATAAATGCGGACATCGTCGAGTTTTATAAGCAGCTGGTCAGTGCAATCATGATGCACGAAAGCAATATATACGGCTTCTCCGGCATAATCCATTAAAGACATAGTGATTTCCTGCCACTGGTTGTCTGATAATGTATCAGTATATAAAATCTCGCTAAAGCTGTCCGGATTTGTATTAGTTGTGGAAAGCCTGACGCTGTAATGTTCATAGAAATGAAATTGATCTTCAGCTGCGATCCAGAATTGCAAATAAGAAAGTCCCCCGATCTCAATTTGAGGAGTGATCAGCCAGTTATCCGGTTCCAGGGCATTATTATTCCAGAAAGAAGCACTGGCAACGCATTTCGTGCCGGAATGAGGAGACTGCGTAAGTATATACCAGCCATAACCGTCACCATCATTGTCAATATTAGTCCAGCCCTGAGGAATCACTATACCCTCAAAGCCCTGTTCCAGTTCCTCTCCGCTACCTCCGGTTCCCGGAGCCAGCCAGGTAAAGAGCGCTTCATTTTCCGGTAATAACTCAACATCCAGCAGAGCTGGTTCGTCATCAAATATGGTAATTACAACTTCATCCGAATCTGTGTTCTGGTTATCACTAACCTGGAGAGAAAAAGTATAATCCACCGGATCAATAGTCTGGGGTGCAGCAAAGGTGGGATTTATGGCATACGGATCGGATAGCATTATTCCATTCGGGGGTATCCATAAAAATGTAAGTTCGTCATCTTCAATATCATAAGAGGCAGAAGCATCCAGAGTAACGATATTGCCGTCAGGCACTGACTGACTTTCTCCGGCATCAGCCACGGGAGCATCATTAACTGGCAGAACCTGTATTTCAATATCATCAGAAGCAAGCAGACGACCTAAACCATCATCAACAGTAAAGGTAACAATTTCGCTGCCATTCCAATCTGCTTCGGCAGAGAAGCTAACCTGCAATCCGGTTATATCTATCCAGACATTTTCATTTCCTGTTGCGCTTAAAGTCAATTCTTCCGGATCGATATCGGTTATGTATTGCTCAAAATCTACCGTCAAGGCACCGTCTTCGGGAAAGTCTATATTATCCGGCAAGGTTATTTCCGGGGCATGGTTTACATAGAGCACAGTAACAATCATCATATCCGGTTGAGAACTGAAAGTACCGTCATTGCAGATCAGGCTGATGATGAATTCGGTATCTTCCGTAACATCCGGCACCGAAATTATGGGATTTACCAGAGTATTGTCAGAAAAGATTATGCCTGCCGGAGCAGACCAGAGATAAGACAGCGGATCACCATCAGGATCAAAGGAGGCAGATCCATCCAGTTGTGTATCAGTCAATTCATCCACTACTTGATCAGGACCGGCTATTGCAACAGGAGGATGTTCCAGACCAATATCATTTACGAGCACGCTGCCATCAGTGATATTTATTATTGATTCAGAATTAAAAACAGCATTCTGGATATCAAGGATTGATTCCCCAAAACACACGGCGATAAAATCAAGAGTGAGCAATATACCTTCCCCGCTTAAGGGCAGATAATGCGCATAACTGATCTCAATGATCCCGGGGTCTTCTTCCAGAACCTGAACCGTGCCGTTAGTGATAATTGAGGTATCTAAGGAAAAATCTTCCCAGGATAAAATATAAGTATCATAAGCAATCGTCAGAGAAAAACTGATAACTGACCATTCTTCATAAATATTAGAAACCAGGAGATCAACTGAAAAGGACAATCCGTCATTAATTTCAATAGCCGGTAATTCCAGATTCATATCAGCCAGAGTGACAATATTGACAGTTATTGTATCACTGCTTACAGCCCTGGTTTGACCATCATCAGCGCTAATAACCATGGTTTCAGAGCCAGACCAGCCAGCAGTGACTTCAAATGTCACAAATAATCCATCAAAAACGGGTATTATTTCCTGGTTCCCAGAAACAGAAAGTTCCAGTTCATCACCATCCACATCCCAGATCAGATCAGTAAGATCTGCGGTACATACTCCTCCTGCCGGATAAGTGAAGTCGTCAGGTAATTCAATCACAGGAGGATCATTTATAGGGTTTACGGTTACCTCAAGTTCCTGGGAGGCAAATGCTCCTGAGCCATCGTTAACTGTGAAAGTAATAATTTCCTGCCCATTCCAGTTTTCCTGGGAGGTAAAATTAACAGCAAACCCATTGATTTCAATGAAAATGAATTCATTATTCTGTGCTGTTAAGGCAAGTTCATTGATCAAATTATCTATGTCAGTGATATAAGGGCTAAAATCAAGAGATCCCTGCGTATCTTCATCAAAATTATATTGTGAAATGGGCAGCACAAATTCAGGAGGGTCGTTCACTGGCTGCACAATGAAGTTCACACTATCGGAAACCACGTTACCCATATTATCGTCTAAAGTAAAAAGACTGTAATCCTCACCATACCAGTCAGTTTGTGAAGTTATTGTTAGAGATAAACTATCAATAGAAATAAATATATTAGTCATCACTGTTGCCGATAACAACAGGTCTTCCGGATTTTCAGCATAAATATAGTCTATTACATTAAGAGTAACTTCCTCATCTTCATTAATAATAATTTCTGCGGGTAAATTCAGAATTAATGGATAATTTTGCACTAAATAAAATCCTCCATTACCAATATCGAAAGTCTGATCGTTATCACTATTTAAAATATAAGAACCTTCTCCTGTCTCGCCAGTGCTCGAATACAGAACAGTCACATTTAATTCATCTCCTGGATCCCAATTGTTGAATTGTCCACAATTTATCTTCAGATAATCTCCATAAGCTCCATAAAAGCAATCAAGAGTATTCTCATCCAGGATGTCATCTGGAAATGCTGTTATCCAGGCTTGAAAAGTTACATACTGGGCATCCAGAACGTTACCCTGAGAATCCAGTATTTGAATATAGACCGGGTGCGGAATCTCAGCCCAGACAGTTATTACGAATAGTAATATTATTAATATGAACGAATATTTTATCATGACTGTATCTCCATTCCAATAAAGTATAATAAGCCCGACGTACGGGCTTATTATACGTATAAATTGGGAATATTACTTCATTAAGACGACTTTTTGGATCTGGTCGGTACCGGCAGCATTCATTCTTACGAAATAAACACCACTGGCATTGCTATCAGCTTTCCAGACAATATTATACTGTCCTGCTTCTTTATGCCCATTTTCCAGTTCAGCCACTTTCTGACCTTTAAAGTTATAAACGCTTACGTTCACGTTACCTGCTGCGGCAACGTCATAAGCTATGGTTGTTTCCGGATTGAAAGGATTAGGATAAGCGCTTACCAGTTTTGTTGCTAATGGCACATTGGTGGTGAAATCAAGTTCAAATCCTGATACATCATAGCCGGGATCAGTTGTGATGGTGGTATTAGCATTATAAACGCTACCGTTCTGATAAAGCTGGAAGCTTACTTCTTCGATGGCTTCACCATTGATCACGAAGGAAAGTGTTCCTTCTCGAACATCAGTTATACCGCGGCATTCACCGTCAACGAAAGCGCCCACATAGCCTTCCGTGGCAGTTGTGTAACCATAAGCACAAGTACTATTGGTATAGATTACCGGAGTCCAGACGTAATTGCTGATTGCTTCTTCGATAGCGTTACGTCCTGTTACCGGAGGTTCCGGATAAATGAAGTCAACAGCAGTGCCGACTCTGACCCAGTAACCATTACCGGGATAAAGATTATCCAGCGTATTGAACATCGGGTCAAGAGTAGGATCATAACTCTGAGTGATACTTTTTACTTTTAAAAGAGTGCCGTCATTAATAGCATCAAAAGCATATTCCACGTCTTCCATTTCCTGAGGAAGAAAGGCAACCAGGTTCCAGCCAGAACCAAGTGCTATTTCTGTAGTTAGAGGAATTGCTGCTCCGGTAAGATCCAGATAATCTTCCTCAGATACCTGTACCCAGTAGCCATATCCATCCACCAGAAATTCGAGTGTATTGAACATCGGATCCAGAGATGGATCATAACTCTGAGTAATGCTTTTTACCTTGGTGAGAAAGTCCATACCGCCCATTACAACATCAACGGCATGATCTTCCAACTGCACATTATAACTCCACAGATTCCAGCCGGGTGCAAATACACCTTGCTGAGTTACTTCTCCACCGGGAACTCCATCAAACCAGATCGCATCTTCACCTGTAAGTGCCTGGACATTATCATAATCCAGAATTACCTCTGTGTATTGATAAGTATAATCAGGATAAGTCAATACGATAAAAAGAACATCAGCATATTCCCATTCCGGGAAATTGCCGCATTCCACCATGCACAGATTTGGATCAGTCAGGATCCCGCAGCCTACTGATGTATCCCATAATACATTTTCCATATAAGTATCTGTTCCCAGATACGCTCCAAAACTTTCCGGGCTGCCCGTATATTCCACAAATACAGGGTGTGGTATTCCTGCAAAAAGAGCGGCAGCCAAAGCAAATGCAAGGATGAGTAAAAATATCTTTTTCATAAAGATCTCCTTTTAGTTTTTGCTAACCATTTTTTTTGCAGAAAAAATTACTGGTTTCCAAATTGAGAATCATGATCAATATGATTATCATAAACAGGCCAGTTCATGTTTGTTCCTGGAACAACATGGAAAAAGAATGGTTCACCATTCAAGTCAGCCATTGTCTCACCAGTAACTCCACCCTTATTTAATACGGAAGTATCCAGTAAACCGGAAGAATTTGGATTCTGAGTTGACCATCCCTGAGCAGTGGCGTTCCACCGGGATACGTAATCCACGTAATCTCCACCTGGTCCGTCATACATCTTGGCATAGAAATTAACGATATTGTCATCAAACGCTCCGGCATGATTTTTATAGTAAAGTTCCTGATTACTGAAATTCATTGGCATCAATACAGTATTAATGGTACCATTGGCATTATCCTGCAGATTATAGAAGGGCATATGCTCGATTTTACCCACATTGTAGAATGATGAATTTGTCTCTGAACTTATCATATAAGCGCCGTTAGCAACAACTTCAAAATTATTTATCCAGCCAATATCCGGCAGATCAACAGCAGTGTTCCAGCCTTGAGCAGTTTCATTCCACTGGCTGATCGTCTGCACGGCACCACCTCTATCATTTATCCAGTCTCCTAATTCGGCGGCAGTTGCCAGTTCCATATCAAAAGGTAAACCGACAAAATTCATCTTTGTATCTGCTGCATGCGTCAATAAACTGTATTTTCTGAATCCCATTATATCGCTGGGTACAGGATATTCCACTCCACCATCAAGCACTGTCACCAGAAAATAATATTCATCTTCATTTCCAGTTAGATTATAGGTATAGGAATTCACATCAGCAGCAGTCATTTCTACTTCCCAGCCATTGTCATCATCGAAGTCACGGCTGGCATAAACAGCGTTTGCTAATAATCCGTTAGGACTGGTTAATATGTCAGCACTTGCACCAGTATAATCAACATTGGGATCAACACCTATCATCTCTTCAGTTAGATTCGTGTAATCTCCTGCAGTACCGGCATATGAATATTTGAAATATCTGCGTAACTGATAATCATCAGCAGTTACTCCTGGCGTGCCATCATAATAATAGAATTTGCCTTCCTGTCCATTAAAACTATGGATGTTAAAGGTGTTATCATATACGGGGCATTTATATACTTTATAGGTTAAAGCTCCCGCAAATCCGGTGGGATCGTCCCAGGATAATATGACTGAACCATTTGCTCCTTCGTTGGGATCATAGTCCATCGTTACTACTGGTCTCCGGTTTTCCTTACGAGCTGTGATAAAAGTAGCCTGACTAAAAGAGCAATAATAGTTGTTACTTTTAAGCGTACTGCCATTAAAAGATAAGGCATAAGTTCCCATTCCATGGGTCAAAGTGTAATCAGTATTATGAAGACTGCCAAACATTGTTCTGTCCAT
The DNA here is from genome assembly GCA_021736135.1 of Candidatus Cloacimonadota bacterium. Taxonomy (GTDB): domain Bacteria; phylum Cloacimonadota; class Cloacimonadia; order Cloacimonadales; family TCS61; genus JAIPGO01. The sequence continues at coordinate 8,638 of JAIPGO010000078.1, read as the reverse complement.
ATCCCAATCTGTTGGTGAATTGTCATCATGATCCTTAATAACTACTGCAATATCTAACGATTCCAGATCATTTGCAGTTAGATTGTAATATTCACCCTCAGCATTAATATCAGAGATATCAATTACAAAAGAGAAATTAGTCCACCAGCCATCGGGTAATACTCCACTATAAACCTTGTAAAGATCATCTGAAGTATAATCTGTATCCCAGGCAGAAGTCAATCCTGGCAGATCGTCTGCTCCATCCCAGTAAGGTTCAAGAGTAACAACATTATCCGGCAGACAGACCAGATTGCCATCAACTTCAAACCAGGCTGCTTCACCTTTAAACAATGTGCGGGGATTTGCATGTGTCCCATTATGCGGTACACCTTCATTATCATACCAGCCATGCCAACGGGTATCAAAAGCACCATCTTTACCATAATTTTCAGATTCAGGAGAATTGTTGCCAATACCAAGTCTGATCTGGCACATATCTGTACGAGGCTGAGTTCCTGTTGGTAATTTTGGTGAAATAACATCATCATAAGCTCGCACTCCGAACATGTAATAATAGGTATCGCCATCCACATATACTGCACAATAAACATCTGCTTCTGTTCCCGGATTTGGTGTTTCCCGCATGATCAAACCATTTAAGTTATCATAGTTGCCACCAGTTAATGCACCCGGTTCTATTGATGCATAGGGAAGAGTTGCATTAGCGGATACGGCATAAGCTTCATAATCGCTGAAGCCGCTCCAGTTTTCGGGATTGACGTTCATATTAGAAGCTTCCCAGTCGCTGGCTACGCTTCTATACTCAATAACGGGACTATTCAGAAAGTCCCCGGCAAATACGCAGGCACTTAGTGCCATAATAAGAAGTAATGTCATTGTTTTTTTCATACTTCTCTCCTCAAACTCCTTTTTTTGGATTACTCATTTTATTTGGTTAATAACATTTTACGATTATAAGTATCGTTCTCTGTTTCTAAGCGATAGAAATATACACCGGATGACACCTGCTGTCCATTTTGGTCGCAGCCATCCCAATAAATTGTGATATTCTTGTCTTTTTGAACTTCATTTTCTTCAAATAGATTTATTACCTTCTGACCTTTGATATTATATATTTCCAGTTTTACTGCTCCGGGTTCTTGAAGAGCAAAACTTATATAAGTGTCAGGATTAAAAGGATTGGGATAATTCTGATGTAAACCATAGACAATCGGAACATCAGGAGTCTGGTTCTCTTCATCTGTGGGAATATATAACGAGACAGGTCCATGATTTTCAGCGCTACCGCTGAAAGAAATACTTTCCAGCCAATAGTTATATGTTGTCCCTTCTGTGACTCCATAATCATCTGAAAAATCATAAACTGTCTGCTGAGAGGAAGTGCCTGCACCTGATATCAACTCACTGTTGATTTGTAATGACTCGTCAAGGCCATCAGTTTCCGATCGATATACATTCCAGCCGGCATTATTAACTTCGCTCTGAGTTATCCACTGCAGACGAGGAGTGCCATCTGTTAATACGGCACTAAATGATGACAACGTGACAGGTAAGGGATTATCCCAGCCCCAGCCATCATCATAGTAATAATTGATAACATTTGTTCCAACAGGGATTTCCAGCTCTGTCATTGCCCGGCTGCCAAATGTAGTACCATCAGTGTAAAACTGTAAAATAATTACCGGTACAGAAAGGTAATCTCCAGTATTATGGTCTGGATCCGAAGGACCATAAGGGCAGATCTCTATCAAATCCATATAGTCATAAGCAACGTTTGCCAGGTTCAAGGTGATTATTCCCGTGTTGTCATCAAGTCTTGTATATGCACAGCCAGCAACTGAATCATCATACCAGCCAGATGCAAAAGTATTGGCTGCAAATGACTGATATTGAACTTCTGTTGAAGTATAAAAGGCAAACTGGAAATTCACATCTGCACTCTGAGGAGCAGTACTCCCTGCCCCATCATTCTCAAGCTGAACACAAATGACATTTAAAGGACGCTGAATTAATTCATTTGCCGAAAAAAGATATGCACTTAAACTCAATAGCAGGATTATTAATATATACTTTTTCATTTTACACCTCCATTGAAAAGTCCAGCTTTGCCAATTTCCGGCTGATTACCCCCGGAGCGTGAACTTGCAGGCCAGGTCCCGCTTCCACCTGATATGACCACTTTTATCAATTGACCGGGAGAAAATACGTCTCCATTCTCCATCTCATACCAGTTTTTATTGGAATTTACAAATCGGTATATCTTCGAAACAGTAATTCCCTCTGAACCTAAATCAGATATTAACTCGGAGACAATATTATTGGTTGTAGTAAAATCACAGGGAATGCAAATATAATAATCACTCCCTATGGTGCTGTAATTGAAGGTAAATTGAATGTCTTTAGTGATCTCTCCTCCAAAGAAAATGTTCTTTTCTGTTGTGGCGTTGATTAATACCGGTTTGGTAAAATCAAGCGTAAAGGAAGAATTATTGATCCATTGACCCAGATGATCACTATAATAGCACTCATTCCAACTGTCTCCATCCCATTGAGCAATAGCATCACAACAGTCTAATCCTGCTGCAAATATTGCCGGATCTGTAGAATAACTCGACTCAACCGGAAGAACAAAAAAGTTATTATTAGTTTCCCAGATCTGCTGGATATAATATTCATGCAAACCAAACAACTCGCTGGGAGCTGTTGTTACATCGTAATGATCTGCATCGGAAACCGCTTTTACCCGGTAAACATTCATTCTTTCTGCATTAGCAAAAGAAAATTTGAAGGACTGAATCAAGGTCTGGTAAGTGCCCGTTGCAGCAGACCAGGTTTGAGTGCCGGCATTATATTTTTCCACCAGATATGAGGTTGCTCCTGCTACAGGATCCCAGGAAAGATAGTAGTCATAATCTCCAAATATGGAAGTATCAACTGCTCCTGATAAACCTGAAGGTACTGATAACGCCAGAAGGTCATCTCCATCACCCTGCCCGAAAGCGAAAGATAGGTCGGATGTTGTATGTCCCCTTCCTGCTCCGTGAATGTCACCTGTAATCGTTATCTGGATTCCGTAAGTTTTGCTGCCATAAGTATTGCCTGTCCCATCAAAATCTGCTAATAAGCTTATTCCTGAGGTTGAGCCTATATCCTGCCACACTTCTCCATTATCAATAGTAAAAAGCGCTTTCACGGTTCCCGTAAGATTTATCCCGGCGCTGTTTTCCCAGCTGAAAGTATAAATAGTATTATTAGCACTATAATCTACACTGCTGGTGCCATACACTATATCAAACGAGAGAGGCAAGGTGCTGCCATATGCTGGTATTGTTTTTCTTTGGTCATCAAACTGCTTAACTGTAATTGTCTGCCCGGGATCAGAACTAAAATTCAATGTAGCCTCAATATCCGTATTAGCTCTGCTCCCTATTCCGTCATTAAACTCTAAGGTATCATCATAAGGGGCTTCATCAACATCTGCCTCGACACCTGTTACATCAGGCTCATCGTCAGCAGTTACACCAAAGATATAAGGAGTATAGTCACTGCCGGTTCCATTAAAACCATCATAAAGCTGATAGGCATCATTATTCAGCGTTATCCTATCAAAAGTTCCATCATTATAGGTACTATTACCCGTCTGGTTTAAATAAATCGTCTCTGTTCCATCATAAGTAATTGTGATTTCAAGAAAATACCCGTTGTCCCAGGTACTGTAATTGGAACATTCAATCAGTAATACTCCCACAGCTGCAATATACTTCGATGTAGGTGAACTGGCATTTGTGATAGTACCTACAGTAGTTCCCACAGTATTCTTCAAAGTTGCTGAAAAAGTAATTTCCGATGAACTGGGGTAATTACCTGCTCCGTCTTCCAAATAAACTATGACCGCTTTCGGCGTGTCATTAGAAAAAAGGTTAAATGCTAATACAACAAAAAATATTAACAAAATAACTTTGTTCTTCATAATCTCTCCTCGATACCATTTCCTGGTTTCATCATTTTTTTTCTTATTCTAACGATTATTATAGCTTTTCGATATTGATAAACATTCCCTAGCTAACTTCTTTTACGAAATCACATTTCCACATATAAAGTATCTGTTTCAGTTCCGATTCATAGATTTTGGGGACTATTGTTGTATGGCTTGAAGTATTTCTCTTCATTAAACATAAGCAATATCTCCCTAGTTTCTTATCTATTGATACTTAATGTAATATTAAGAAAAATGCAAATCTACTTTTTGTTGTCAATATTTTTTTTTCTTTCCTCAAATAACAAACAAATATACAAAAACTTTTTATTATCTTTACTTCTTTTTTTACTGTTTTCTAAATACTCTTGATCTGGGTTAATACAAATCAGACCTGGGATGCTCCGGATATCCTGATACACAGACCATCCCTGGTCTGATTTTATTAAATATTATTATTTCAACAGCATTAACTTGCGGGTATCAATACCGTTTTTACTTTCATACCGTAACAGATATATCCCACTTGCCTGCCGGCTGGCATCCCAGATCAGGTCATATTCTCCTACTTCATGTAAACCCTTAACAAGCGTTTCCACTAACTGACCTTTCATATTATATATCGCCAGGCTGATCTCTCCGGCAGTTCCCACATTATAATATATAGTGGTCTGTGGATTAAAAGGATTCGGATATGAACTGAGAATTTGAGCATTAACTAATTCTACATCTTCATTTCCGGAATTTATCACTTCATATAGCCAGCGCAGAACGTAATCGTATTCATAATCCCCGGAAACTACGCATTTGATCTCAATATCCCCGGTTGACTCGAAAACGTGGGTAAACAGTAGAGAAGTCTCCGTCTGGATTTCATCATTTACAAACCACTCATACTGCACGCCAAAATCGTCGCAATTCATCAGAAAAACTTCGATATGTCCCAGCTCGACCGTATTCCGCGTGGATACGGGCAGAAAATCATCTACCGGGGGCGTTAAAACTCTGATACTGTCAATTATAACAGGATCTATCGGTCTATTATTGGCATTAGTAGGCACCACGCTGATGGCGTCAACCACATCCATGCCTTCGATAATATGCCCGAAAATGGCATGAACGTTATTCAACCAGGCGGTGGGTACAACAGTAATAAAATACTGCGATCCTCCAGTATTTGGTCCGGCATTTGCCATGGAAACCACACCTCTCACATGCGTTAGCTCGGGATGAAATTCATCATCAATATGATAGCCAGGTCCGCCCATTCCCGTTCCGGTCGGGTCTCCATCCTGGATCATGAAATCGGCAATCACCCTGTGAAAAATGCAGCCGTCGTAAAATTCGTCATTCGTGAGATCCCGGAAATTATAGGCAGTAATGGGCACCAGGTCTTCCCTGAGTTCCGCTTTGAAATCACCCATATTGGTTTTCCATTCCACCACCGTTTGAGCACAAATGGGTAAAACTGTCAGTAAAAACAAAATCACGATCACTTTCTTCATTGTAACTCCTTTGAAATTATTGACTCAAATTTCGCATCTGAGCCAAGAGTTTTGAACTGTACTCAGGACAAGACTTTTGAGCGATCAGCACCAATTACACAACTTCATACTCGACTCCGTCTCGTTGCATTAACATTGTGAATGCACTCCAAAAATTCCCAAGAGTCTTGCCCGGAGTACCGTTCAAAACTCTTGTCACCCTTAGATTATTCTTCTTATCCGTGCAAATCCGTGAAATCCGTGGCTTAATTCTTCTTTTCTCACCGATCACTGATCACCGTTCACTGTTCACTAGTATTACTATCTCATCCAAAGCACTTTCCCTTCTTTTGAGACATCATAATTGATCGTCCCAATATAATCCTTGTATTCATTGAAATCATCCCATTTCTTCAGTATAAGGTCAATTCTGTAATTCAAATAAAGGAATTTCCTTTGCAGCCTATAAATAAGATCCAGCTTTTTTTGACGGGAAAAACCTTCTTTTGTCAGGATAATTATATCAACATCACTGTTTTCATCCTGAGTACCCTTGGCATAAGAACCAAAAAGAACTATCTGGTAAGGTTCAATTTCGCTAAGAATTACATCCTTGATAATATTCAAATCTGATTCTTGATACATTAATAACTCCTAAAAAACATCGCTTCAGCAATTAGCATCAGCAAGATGTGATTCGAGAATCCAGACCAGGGATGGTCTGGAAACGCTCGTACACAGACCATCCCTGGTCTGATTATATTTTCTTCTCACCAATCACCGTTCACTATTCACTGATCACTGTTTACCATTTCCCTATTTCATCAACATCGCTTTCCCGAAACTGCTTCCCTGATCCGTTAATAAACGGAACAGATACATTCCTGACGGCTGATTTCCTGCCTGCCAGATCACATTATGTCCCCCACTTGCTCGAACTCCTGAGATCAGTTCGGTAATTTTTTGACCCTTCATATTATATACGCTCAGTTCCACATTCCCTGTTTCTTCCAGATTAAAACTGATCGTTGTTTCAGGGTTGAACGGATTTGGATACACTTTACTGATCCCGTTCGGGATGCTGACCAGAACGTTGCTTTCGCTTTCTGAAACACCGCTGGTTACTAAAATGTCATCAATTTTCATATAGAAATTATCCGTGCTGGCATGATGCCGCCAGGCTAAATGAATCGTCTCTCCTGCATAATCAAGTAAACTCACTGACACTTGATGCCAGATTATGCTATTCAGAGTTTCATTATAAAGTTCAGTCGTAAAATCCTCAATTGCATTTCCACTCACCGACAGCATCACCGAATAATGCTCGATCGGCCATACCGGATCCTGAGTAGCCGCCCACCAGCTCAACGTTGTTGAATCAGGTATAACAATCGCCGGCGAGATCAACCAGTTATCCGGTGTTAAAACTCCGACCGGAGGTTGAAGATATGAAGCCGAAGCTATGGATTTTGCTCCGCTATGTGGTGAAAACGAATAGGTAAACCAGTTATAGCTGTCACCATCATTATCTACCATGATCCAGCCTGCCGGAAGAACTGTTGCTCCATTACTATCCACATAGCAGCTTTCAAAACCTTCCTCCAGCAATTGCGCCGATAAACTGAAAAAGATTCCCATCAACAATATTATTAAAATACTTTTCTTCATCGCTTCCTCCACGTTTATGTATTATTTCTTAAAGAAAAAGAACCTTTTTTTTTGTCAAGAGAGAAGATGGAACGGTCGTGAATCGTGAGTCGTGAGTCGTGAGTTGAAAAATCCAGACCAGGGATGGTCTGGAAACGTTCTTACATAGACCATCCCTGGTCTGATTTCTCTTCTGTGTTTTCATCCAACATTCATAATTCACAATTCAACATTTTTTACTCTCACTTCTCACGTGATTCGTGAATCGTGAATCGTGAATAGTCGAGTCACCAGCCACGAGTCACCAATCACGCTTTCTTCTGCCTTGCCTTAAAAATTACTGATGTCACAAGTTCGATCAGAAATCCGTAAAATGCTCCGATAATCAGTGTCATATAGAACATTTTCTCCGGAGTAAAACCTGAATCGGCAGAACCCATCGTGCTGGCTAAGGCCATTGGTAATCCAATCAGCAGACCCAGCAGAATTCCATGCAATGCCCAGCCCAGTTTGATGCCGCTGATCCCGATCACAAAACCGATCATGGTTCTGCTCACGATCATCTGCAGTTTAATAAAATCAGGGAGCGTATTTCCACCGCTCTGTGCCAGCGAAATACAGATCAATCCACAAACAGCTCCCATCAGGGTAGCAATAATCATTCTTTTAGCGCTTGTCATAATAATACCTCGCAAAATATTTTATATCTAACAAAACAAGGATTCTCTAATTTTCCTGACAAGTTTTTTATTGTTCACTCGCATCCCCCCGGAATTAAAACCAAAAATAAATCTAAGTGGACTTGCACCGCTGGCGTATTTCGCAAGTGGGGCGAGAACACAACCACCAGCAACCAGTTTACAAACTTTTCCTTACTTTCTCATTCTTATGATAATTACTTAAACCCATTTTGGAGGCTGTGCGAAAACTCCCTTTTTTTGACCAAGATAATAATTCCACGCTGAGAACAAGAGTTTTAAACGGTACCTCGGACAAGACTTTTGGGCGACCAATACTTGCTCGGTATCGTTTAAATAATTGCCTGATAGTATTTAAGTCGCTCAAAAGTCTTGTCCTGAGTACAGTCCAAAACTCTTGGCTTGAATTTGATATCGGCTTCTTCAAAGAACAATCATTAGTTTTTGCACAACCTCTTTGAGCAGAAGGATTTGATGAAGAGTAGTAAGATTCTGTGTGCAGAAGATTTAGAGAATTTTCATGAATATTGTTTTACTATTTATGAAAATTATCCAAATCTCTCTATGCCAAAAGCTTACTGCTATTCGCAAATTTCTACTACACAATGGGTTAAAAAGATCGGAAGTGATTAGCCGTTGCTCTCGCCCCACTTCTGGAGTACCGGCAGCGGTGCAAGTCCAACTTAACCGGTAAGGGGGGACGGGAATGGGGAGAAATTGGGATTGTGGTGTAAGTGATTGATTGGTGGGGTGTTGTAAGGTGGACATTGGCGAATGGGTTGGCGAGAAATAATATTAAATGGTGAGTAATGGTGAGAAAGGTTTGTGGT
>JAIPGO010000077.1 GCA_021736135.1 Candidatus Cloacimonadota bacterium | reverse complement strand
TGTCTATAAAGATCAATTTTTTTACTGAGAATTACCACTAACACATAAACAGGGACTAAATTCTTAACCTATTTCCCTGCTGATCCATCTAATTTAAATTTTCACCTCTGATATTCTGCCAATTATGCAGAATTCATGGGAATATTAACCCGAGCTGAGGATAAATTTTTACTTTCATGAATAACGCTAAAATAGAAATAAAAAAAGGAATTACTGAAAATATGATGTTAGATCCGGTGAAATTAGCAATATTATCAAATGATCTTATAAAAACAATGAATGCCAAATACGATAAATAAAAATATCCGATATTACTGCTCTTTATAATCTCATAAATAAAGAAAATATTAAGGAAAGATAATGCAAATAACAGAAGCATTGCTTTAAAATTAAACTCTGTAATGATGCTGATTCCCCATAACAATTTCTCAATTCCAAAATAAGAAAGTAGCACAATGATAGTAATGTTAGCAGCTTTGTATTTTCGTACATTTAATCTATTAGGGATCATAACTATGACTCCTCTCAACATATCTTTATCCGTATAGATCTGAGAGAGTTCATTAAATACTTCTTCTCTCGATTTTCCCTCATTAAGTGCTTCAAGAACTTCTGCTTTAATTTTTTTCCTTCTACTACTATCCATATCCGGAAACATCTTTCCTCCAATTTTCATTATGTGAATTTAAATATTAAATAATTATTTCTTTGAGAAATAGTCAAGTTCTTAAAACCTGCACTTTGCATCCCCCCGAAATTTTTAAATATCTTGCCTGTTGTAGAATTTCATTTCCCTGAAAGGGATATTTGTATAGCGTAAGGTTGGCTCGGTACTCCGAGACTTCCTTATGAATGATGCATTCCCCCCCACTCCAGCGGGGCTGCGCGCCGCTGGGGTGGGGGGGGGACATCTCATTTTTTACATAAGGTAGCACTTGCGGTGCAACCTTACGCTATACAAATTTATCCCGTACCGGGAATTATAAGAGATAAAACATGAATATTACTTTATATATTAAGAAGTTATCCAATATTTATGAATAATAAAATGGGGGGATGCCATTTTAAAACCTGCGCAATCTAAACGATTATCCCCTAGAATGTCTAAAGTATTTATAGAAATCATCAGGAAAGATGACCATTTATAAATGTAGATTCTCTACAAAATAAACCTGGTTGACAATTTATTAATAATATATGAGAATGTTAATGTATATAAGATATGAGCTTAGTAAGTAGATCAGACTGGCTGCAGCTCATTATTAGCTTAGAAAGACAGTAAAAGGAATAGATTATGACTGATAATAGAAAGCAGAAACTTATAGAACTGGGAGTGGAAACATTAGCGGATGCCCTTATAGAACTTTCGGGTCTTTCAAATACCGCTAATGATAAGATTGAAAGAATGATATCTACACCGGCGGATAATGTTAACAGGTTCAAAAAGAAGCTAACCAGCCTTAAACGTTCAAAACGTTTTATCGGCTGGCGGGAAAGTCACGCATTTGAACAGGAACTGGAATTGCTGCTGGAGGATTTGAAATCAGGTGTAACTGAACCTCTCCTTGGTTTAGAACTTGTAGCAAAGTTTTACGAAGCAGATGAATCAATTTTTGAAAGATGCGATGATTCAGACGGTATTATAGGCGATATATTCAGGATAACTGCTAAGGAACTTTTTGAAGAGTATGCCACCCGCTGTGATGATAAGGAAAAAGTTGCTGACATTATCATAAAATTATGCAGCAATGATGGATATGGTGTTCGGGACGCACTATTGGAGACTACCGCTAAATGTCTTCCTAAAGATACCATCCGCTCAATGATCGCAAAGTTCCAGAAAAAGGCGGAAGAAGAAACTCAAGAATATACTAAAAGTCATTATTTGTTACTGGTTAAGTTACTTGCTAAACAAATCAAAGATGCCGGACTTTTCCAGAAAACCTATATCGAATCCTATGGAAAACTTACTCCAGCGGGGATCATCGACATTGCCAGAATCCAACTTGAAAACGGTGACATTGAAAAAGCTCATTCCCTGCTTAAAAAAATCACTGACACTAACAGCTATTTTACTGATGAAAAAGATGAACTTTTAAAAGAGATATATCGGAAAAATGGTGATACCGCAAAACTGACCGAACTCCTGTTTAAGAAGTTAAGAGAAGATCATTGCCGGGAAACTCTTGATGAATATTTGAAGGTTATCGGAAATGATAAACGAGAACAAGTCATCACAGATGAAGTGGAAGTAATAATGAATGATCCCACATTGAATTATGCTGATGCTGAGTTCTTGATGGAAACAGGAAAAATTGATGAAGCTGAGGGATATATTTTAAAAAGGGCAGATCAGTTGAATGGAAAGTTTTATGACGCTCTGTTATCTATAGTTAAATTAATGGAATCTGAAAGCCGGGATCTTGCCACCAGTATGATATATCGCAGCCTGCTGACCTCGATACTGGAGCGAGCTTATAATAAAGCATATACTTATGGAGTCCGTTATCTCAGGAAATTAGATAAACTGGCTGATAACATAACTGACTGGAAAGGCTTTATAAACCAGGAAGAATTCAAAGATCAGCTTATGCAGACACATGGCCGTAAACAAAGTTTCTGGTCAAAATATTCTAATCAGAAGTGAAATATTATAGAAATAGATATTCTGGTGAACACCCACTTAGCTGGAAAGTAATGCCTGATACTGCATCCTTGTGACACTGTTGATTTTAATTCGTTGAAAATCTGTAAGCTGAATTTTATGCAGGCAGATTTGTGAACCGCCAGATGAATTTCAAGACCAATTGTTGAATTGACCTGCAGATCATTGCCAGGAGCTTATAATTAACTGATCCTTAAAGTAAAATTCATTATTTTGCTCTAAAATAGAGAAGTGAGTTCAGGTAATATTTATCTTTATTTTCTCTATCCAATATTCTTTCAGCCAAAATTCTTTATCCATATAGCTGGACTTACCACGTCATAACAAAATAATGTTATGACGTGGTAAGTCCAGCTATATGGATAAAAAAATCCCGGTAAAGAGAAATTAATAACTTATGAGAGATACCTGATAAATATATAAGAATAAAAAAATCCGGTTCAGATCCCCTGCTTCTTAAAAGCTAAGTTGTTTGAGATTGCAGCCTGAAACAGAACAGTCTCATTCTGGTGACACTGTTCAGTGTAACTCTAAATATAATTACCAAAATTCTTAAAATGAAGATGAAAAGTGCACATTTGCTACGATTTAGGCAAGATTATCGTAATTGACTAAATTTCCAGAGATAGTTTAGGGAATATTAATTAGTCCGTAGGACTTATCTATTTGTAGAATATAATATTAGCCACAACACCGCCCACCCCAGCGACTGGCGGAGCAGGTCGCGGGGGTAGGGGGGCTGGAGTTTGGACATATTAGATGTCCTAATGGACGTAAGATGGAATTAAACGACTCTAATTTATTGCAATATATAGTGATAGTTCTCTCATTAGCCACCATCTTCAGATGGTGGTTTATATATTTAAAAAAAAATACACAGACGGGGACGTCTGTGCTACAGGAGTGTGATAATTACTTTATGTGGTATATATTTCCAGGTTATAAGACGCTTGGGGGATGAAGTTATTCCGGGACAAACCGTACCTGTTGTACCCCGACACAACAAATATTTCTTGACGGAATTTTAGTGTATTATATCTGTTGTAGCATAAAGCTACAAAAGGAGAGCCGATGGAACGATTTGTGAAGGACCTTGTGCTGACAGGATTGACTGAAAATGAAGCTAAAGTTTATCTGTTGTTACTGAAAAAACCGTTAACTGCGACCCGGATCGCTAAAATAGTGGGAGTGAACCGTTCTAATGTTTATGGCATCATATCGACGCTGGTGCAAAAGGGTTGCGTGCGGGAAATCGATGGCAAAGTGAAAACTATAGTCGCCATAAATCCGCGTATTGCTTTTAACAGTATGAAGATCACATTGAGAATGCGGATAAAGCTGATGGATAAATTAGCAGAAGAGTTATTTCCCTATTATGAGGCAGAAACTCAGAAAACACAAAAAGAATTGATCAAGATCATTCATTCCCATGGGGCAATAATCGAGACACTTGAAAAGCTCGAAAAAGATGCCCAAAGTGAAGTGCTTGCTTTCAGTAAACCACCATATTTAATGGATGTGGGAAACCTGGAAACCTTGAATATTACTCAACGCAGCAGTGCAAAACGTGGGGTGCGTTATAAAGCCATTCATCAGATAGAACCCGATAATATCGAGAACTTTATCAAAAGACTGGAATATTTTCAGGCAATTGGTGAAGAAGTTTACGTAACAGAAAGCCTGCCTATGAAGTTATTTATATTTGATGGTGAGATAGCAGTTTTTACTATGGAAAATCAGGAATCGAATCTATCGAACTTTACCTTCACATCTTTTGAAAATACTGATCTGGCAAAGACTTTTACCCAGATTTTTGATCTTTATCTATCGAAATCGATCACTTTAGAAGAATTTATAAAAACAAATAAGTCTCAGGAGGACGAATGAAGCGAATAGTGTTATTTTTTTTATTATTTATTGCTGTATCCCTTTGGGGAATAGTGATCCCGGCAGGAAATGTACATGGCAACTGGACAATTGCCGACAGCCCGTATTTTATTGATGGAAATATCACCATTGTTGCTGATGCCACACTGGAAATTGAAGCAGGAGTGGAAATCTATTTTAACGATGTTTACAGTCTGGTGGTAAATGGCAGACTTTTAGCGGTAGGAACGGAAACTGACTCCATCCTTATTTCCTGCATTGAAGCATCTCTGGGCTGGCAGGGAATCAGGTTTTATGATACCAATACCAATGGTCTGGAAGGATCAATACTTCAGTATTGTCATCTGGAAAAAGGCACTGCCATAGGAACAGGCGATGATGCAAATGGAGGAGCTGTTTACTGTAATAATTCCGGCAACGTGCTCATAGAGAACTGTTATTTTTTCCAGAACTATTCAGCCTGGGATGGCGGTGCCGTTTATTTAGGTAATGGTTCAGATAATTTAGTTACCAATTGCCTGTTTACGGCAAATAGCTGTGGATTTTACGGAGCCGGTATGATCGTTTACGGTTCAGCTCCTGTATTAGAAAGGTGCGATTTTATCGGAAATAGTTCTTCGGTATTTGCCGCAGGATTCAGTGCCTGGAACAATGCCGCCCCGGAGTTATACAATTGCCGGTTTATTGATAATTTTGCCGGTGCCTGTGCAGGAATTTATGGAGTGAGTTCCACTATCACACTGGCAAATGTGCTTTTCATCAACAACAACACTCAATACGGTTCGGGAGGTGCAATCGGCCTGACCTCCTGTAATACGGCAGCATCTAATGTTACTATAATAGACAATGAGTCAACTTTATCCGGAGGAGCATTCTGGATAAATAGCGGTCATCTGGATCTGTATAACTCCATTTTATGGGGAAATCTGCCGGAAGAAATAGCTCTCGCAGGTACTGGTTCTGCAACCGTATCAAACTGTTGCATCCAGGACGGTTTTGAAGGGGATAACATATTAGAAGATGATCCCCTGTTCTTAGATGCGGCTGAATATGATCTTCATCTGGAAGAAACATCACCCTGTATTGACTATGGTGATGCCACTCTGCCGGAATTTACACTCCCTGAATTTGATTTTGATGGTCTGGCCAGAATCATGGATGGCGACGGTGATGGGGATGCGCAAATTGATCTGGGCATCTATGAATATGAGTTCATCATGTTTTATGAACCGCCAGCGCATTTGAATATTGAGGCCACAACGGGTTTTGTAACCTGGGAAGCACCTTCACAAGAGGGTTTAACAGGATATTGTATCTATCTGGATGGTGATATGTTAGCTGAGATTACTGAGACAGAATATCAGTTGACAGGACTGATCGATGGAGTAGAATACATAGTAGCTTTAAAAGCAATGTATGAAGGTGGTGAATCAGAATTAGTAACTGCAACCTTTATTTACATCCAGACGGCAGCAGGTGAAGATGAACTTGCCGGTATTATTAATCATGGCAATTATCCCAATCCGTTTAATCCTTCAACTCAGATATGTTTTACTACTTTGAGATCAGGTATAGTTGATCTTACCGTGTATAATCTTCAGGGAAAAAGAGTTATCAATCTGATTAATGGTGAACTGGCCGCAGGAATACATCAGATCAACTGGAATGGAAAAGATGAGAGTAATAAAGTTGTGGGAAGCGGTGTATACCTTTACAAAATCCAGACGGTGAGCACCAAAGTTTCCGGCAGGATGATACTTCTGAAATAGTAAATTTATTCAAGTGATATATAATGCTTCCTGCAACTCAAAGGCAGGAAGCATTTTTTTAGACAATACTCTGAATAAACTTGACCATTTAAGGGCAGAACTAATACCTTATGACTTTGTAATGTTAAGGAGAAATTTATGGGATGCTGCTGCAGCGATACGTGTAAAGCGAACCCACAGAAGCTGGAATTCGGGTTAATTGACTGGCTGAAAGCTTTGATCTCGTGGATAAGGTCATACCGTAAAACATACGAAGTGGAACCGGGATTATATTATACAGGTGATAAGTATGAGATAAGGGCACCTATGCTGGTGACCTGTAATTATCATATGACCGTATTCCTTTTATGGAGAGTGCTGAAGGGTAGAGAAGTACGAATTCTTGTGCTGAACACACATGGTATAAACGTCTGGTGTTCCTCCGGTAAAGGCCGGTTTTCTGCGCAGGAGATAATAAAACAATTGGCAAGATATGATCAGCAGGACCTGACAAATGGTCCAAGCCTGGAAATAATTCTACCAAAGCTTTCTTTATCCGGGGTAAAACTCTCAGAACTGAGAAAAGCAAATATTAAACTGGTTATTGGACCCATTTATGCCCAAAACCTGCCGGAATTCCTGGATGGCGATGTTTCTGACTGTGATGAAGAGCATTATAAATTTAATCTGCGCAACCGTGTGTTTACATTGCTCCCCTCATTTATTCAGTTCTCTAAGTATATTCTGTCAGCAGTCGCCCTATTATTTATCATCAACCTAATATTTAAAACCTCATTCTGGTGGCAGATATTGCCTGTATCGCTTTCTATCCCGATATTATATATAATACTTTTTCCAATCCTGCCCGGCAGATATTTCAGTATAAAAGGTGTATCACTTTTTTTGATGCAGATATTAATATTATTTTTGCTGATCCGATCCAGCTATCTAGAAATGCCAGGTTTCATAATTGCCTTTCATCTGATATTTTATCTGGCAACGAATATTTTCTTTAGTTTGTATTATACCGGTAATAGCGGAGTCAGCAATTATACAATGGTCAAAAAGGAGATCATAGCCTTTCTGCCGGTTACTTTTATTCTATACTCAGGAGCATTTATTCTGCTAATAATTTATGGAGTGATGGGATGATAAAAATACTTAAAAGCAAGTGTACCGGATGCACTATCTGCCTCAAAGTCTGCCCTGTTAAAGTTTTAGAAATGCAGGCGGGAATAGCAATAGTAAAAAATTATCATAAATGCCTGGAGTGTGGCGCCTGTGCTCTAAATTGCGAATTTGATGCAATTGATGTAACTAAAGGTACCGGATGTCTGGTTGCAATTATCAAGGAAGACATTTTGAAGATCGCTCCCAAAAATTCCGGTTGCGGTTGTGGAGAGAGCAACTGCTGCTGATCTTAGATAAATTGCCTTTTAAACTCTGTTCGCTCTGAATAGTTAAACCCGCTTTAGAGGCTGTGCGAAAACTCCTTGTTTTTTGACCAAGATAATAATTCCACGCTGAGAACAAGAGTTTTGAATGGTACTCCGGGCAAGACTTTTGGGCGACCAATACTTGCTCGGACCCGTTTAAATAATTGCCTGACAGTAATATAGTCGCTCAAAAGTCTTGTCCTGAGTACAGTCCAAAACTCTTGGCTTAAATTTGATATCGGCTTCTTCAAAGAACAATCATTAGTTTTCGCACAGCCTCTTTATGCTGTAGGATTTCACAAAATGGTTTAAAACAAACCTGCAATCTCTCCATTCTCGTCGATATCCATGTTTTCAGCAGAGGGATGTTTAGGTAAGCCGGGCATACGGAGGATGTCACCGGTGATGGGTACCAGGAATCCGGCACCGGATGAAATGAGGATATCACGTACTGTAACCAGGAAATCTTTGGGTCTGCCGAGTAGTTTGGGATTATCAGAAAGTGATTTCTGGGTTTTGGCAATACAGATCGGCAGGTTTTCGTATCCGTATTTTTTAATGGTTCTCAGGGCTGACTGGGCGGCAGGTAAATAGTCAACAGCTTCTGCACCGTAAATTTCATGCGCAACTTTGAATATCTTATCTTTAACCGGGGAGTCCATTTCGTAGAGATTATGCAGTTTACAGATGTCTGCCTCGATCATGGCAGAGACTTTTTCTGCCAGTTCAATACCGCCTTCTCCGCCTTTGCCATGAAAATCCACAATACTGACGTCAAATCCTTTGCTCTTTACAAAATCGACTACCAATTGAAGTTCCTCTTCGGTATCCTGAGCAAATCTATTGATGGCAACTATGGACTTCATGCCGAATTTGAAAGTATTTTCCAGGTGTTTTGCCAGATTTGGCAAGCCTGCTTTCACTGCTTCGGGATCGGGAGTGGCTAAATCCTTCATTTTTGAGCCACCATGCAGTTTCAAGGCTCTGATGGTGGCAACCAGCACCGTGGCATTAGTGCAGAACTGACCGATGGGGCACACGATATCGAAGAATTTTTCTGCCCCCAGATCAAAGCCGAATCCTGCTTCGGTGACGACGTATTCACTGAGAGCGAGAGCCGTTTTCGTGGCTATAATGCTATTTGCACCCTGGGCAATATTGGCAAAAGGTCCGCCATGAATAAAGGCTGGCGTACCTTCAGTCGTCTGCACCAGATTTGGTTTTATGGCATCTTTCAGAAGAGTGGCAATGGCTCCCTCGTAATCCAGATCTTTCACATAAACAGGTTCACCATCATAGTTATACCCAATAGTGATCTCCCCTATCTTCTTTTTTAATTCCGGAATATCGTTAGAAAGACATAAAATAGCCATGATCTCGGAAGCAGGCGTAATATCAAAACCTTCTTCCATGGGAATACCCTGGGATTTACCGCCTAGACCGATTACAATATCACGCAACATGCGGTCATTAACATCGAGCACGCGTTTCCAGGTAACCCGACGCGGGTCAATTTTGAGATCATTGTCGTGATAAATGTAATTATTGATGAGTGCGGAAAGAGTATTATTGGCAGCCGTGACGGCATGCATATCGCCGGTGAAATGCAGATTGATATCCTCCATAGGAAGAACCTGGGAATACCCGCCACCGGCGGCACCCCCTTTGAGACCGAAAACGGGACCAAGAGAAGGTTCACGCAAAGCAACACTGGTCTTTTTGCCGATTTTATTCAATGCCATCGAAAGCCCGATGGACACAGTAGTTTTTCCTTCTCCGGCGGGAGTAGGCGTGATAGCTGAAACCAGTATCAGTTTACCACGTGGTTTATCTTTAATGGTATTTATGCTTGATAATTTTATTTTGGCTTTATAATCACCATAATGTTCCAGATCGTCTTTTGAGAGACCGAGTATTCCAGCGATCTCATCAATTTTCTTTAAAGTTATACTGCCGGCAATTTCCAGATCAGATTTCATATTTTTCTCCCATATTTGCTTTGTTAATTATAAGATATTTAAAATTTCTATTATAACAAGCAGTTTATGAAATCGTTACTCGTTATTCGTTAATCGTTATTTGTTTGTCGTTAGTCGTTTGTCGTTTAAGGTGTAAAGCCTCCAGTATTGTTAGACAAATTTTCCACAAAACAGAGGGGTGCTTGATAGAATATTTAAAATTCGCATCGCCCCGTTTTTCATATCATAGATGTATTTATATGTTTGAATAACTTACCAGTTAGGTGGACTTGCACCGCTACCGGTACTCCGGAAGTCCATTCTTCGCACAAGGCACGCACGGTCTGCGAGGGGTGAGAGCAACTACTAATCACTTACGGTCTTTCAAGTAATTATAATAAGAATGTGAAGGTATGGAAATATATAAACTGGTTGCTACTGGTTGTGTTCTCGCCCCACTTACGAGTACGCCAGCGGTGCAAGTCCACTTAGATTCATTTTCCGTTTAATTCCGGGGGATGCCAGACAGAATATTTATCAATCTTGACACCACATTATTTCCGTAAAAATTAGATTATTGGTAATTGGAGGTATAATTGGCTACAGGATATATTTTTGACATAAAGCGTTTTTCGGTTCATGATGGACCGGGCATCAGGACGACTGTATTTTTTATGGGCTGTCCTTTGCGCTGCAAGTGGTGTCACAATCCTGAAAGCAGACTTATGGAGCCATTTCAATATATTAAATCGATTACGCTATCAAGTGGAGAGAGTATCTATGAGACAAAAACACTTGGTTATAAAATCACCGCTAAAGATTTGATGAAAGAGATATTAGAAGATAAAGCATATTTTGACAATTCCGGAGGAGGTGTTACTTTTTCCGGTGGTGAACCTTTGAAACAACCTGAATTTCTGAAAGAATGCCTTCAGCTTTGTTATGTAAACGGAATCCATACGACACTCGATACTTCAGGTTATGCTGAGTGGGCTATCTTTCAGGATATCCTTAATAATATTGACCTGATATTGTATGATATCAAGTCGTTACATAAGCACAGGCAATATACAGGAGCAGATATAAAATTAATCCGATCTAATCTGGAAAAGTTAGCCGGGTCGGGAGTAAAGCTTCAGATACGGATCCCCTTGATAGCAGAGGTTAATGGTAATGAGATAGATGAGTTTATTGAATATTTCCTTAGGGTTGGGGTCAAGAGTATTGCCCTTCTCCCCTATCACAATCTGGCAAAAAACAAAGGTGAAAGATTTGGATTGCAGCTTACAAAGGAAAAGTTTAGCTGCCCGACTGAATTTCTGGATAACTGTATTCTTAAATTCAAGCAGGCGGGATTCCAGGTTAGTGTGGGAGGTTAAATGAATGAAAGAATAAAAAGATTGAGAGATCTATCGATAAATGCCATAAATAGAATTTCTGTGGAACGTGCAGAACTGATCACGGATTACTACTCGCAGCCCGGTATTGCCGAAAAACCTGTTGCAGTGCAAAGGGCGCAGGCGTTGCAATATTTCCTGCGGTATAAGAAGTTATACTATGAACGCGGGGAATTGATCATCGGTGAACGTGGTGAAGCTCCCAAAGCTACATCTACTTATCCTGAGATTACTTTGCATTCCCTGAAAGATCTTAAAATTCTGCATAATCGGGAAAAAGTTTCTTTTAATGTCAGTGAGGAAGTATCTGCAGTTTACTCAGAGAAGATCATCCCTTTCTGGCAGGGACAAACTAATCGGGACAGATTATTTGCAAATTTGGATGATGATTGGAAAGCAGCTTATAAGGCAGGAATATTTACCGAATTTCAGGAACAGCGCGCTCCTGGCCACACTGTTTTAGGGCACAAGTTGTTTCAGAAAGGCTTTTTGCAGATAATATTGGAAATTGAAGAAGTGATCTCTAAACTCTCTAAAGATGATCCAGGTTATCAGGAGAAGCAGGATGAGCTGACCGGTATGAAGATCGCAGCTAATGCTATTATTGAATTTGCTCAAAGAAATGCTGAATTTCTGGATGAACTCTCGCTATCTCCTGCTTATAATGAAGAAACACAGATTGAGATGAAGCAGATTGCTGATATTTGCCGCAAAGTTCCTGCTCAGGCACCGCAAACCTTTCAGGAAGCACTTCAGCATTACTGGTTTATCCATCTGGGCGTGGTGAGTGAACTCAATCCCTGGGACTCTTTTAATCCCGGCAGACTTGATCAACATTTATACCCTTTTTACCAAAAAAGTATAGCAGACGGCACATTGACCGGAGGTAAGGCAATTGAATTATTAGAGTCATTCTGGATAAAATTTAATAATCATCCCTCACCTCCTAAGATCGGCGTTACAGCCCAGGAAAGTAATACATATACTGACTTCTGCCTGATAAATCTGGGAGGTTTAACTCCTGATGGCTCCGATGGCGTAAATGAACTAAGCTATCTGATCTTAGACGTTATCGAGGAAATGCGTTTGCTTCAACCCAGCAGCATGGTGCAGATTTCAAGTAAAAGTCCTGATGAATTTCTGATAAGAGCTTTAAAGATCATCAAAACAGGTTTTGGTCAACCCTCTATTTTTAACACTGATGCCATAATCCAGGAATTAATCAACCAGGGAAAAGAACTTGAAGATGCCCGGCGCGGAGGAGCAAGCGGATGTGTGGAAACCGGTGCTTTTGGCACTGAGGCCTATATATTGACCGGATATTTCAATTTGCCCAAAATACTGGAACTGTCTCTAAATAACGGCTTCGATCCAGTAAGTAAGCAGCAATTGGGACCGCAAACGGGAAAGGATTTTCAATCTTTTCAAGAGATCCTGAACGCTTATAAAGCGCAGTTAGAATATTTCATCGCCATCAAGATCAAAGGAAATAACATCATTCATGCTCTCAACGCCAGATACTTGAAAGCACCCTTTCTTTCATTACTGATAGATGGCTGTATTGCAAGTGGAACTGATTATAATGCGGGTGGTGCAAAATATAACACGACCTATATTCAAGGAGTTGGACTGGGCACGATCACAGATTCTCTATCCAGCATCAGACATCACGTTTTCGACTTGAAAGATATAACTTTTAATAAATTGATGGAAGCTCTGAAAGCAGATTATGAAGGTTATGAAGAGATTCAGTACATAATGAAAGAGAAAATCCCACGCTGGGGAAATGATGATAACAGAGCAGATGAGATGGCTGGAAAGGTCTTTGACTATTTCTTTCAAGCTGTCGATGGGAAACCGACCTCTATTGGCGGCGTACACAGGATCAACCTGCTTCCCACCACCTGTCATGTTTATTTCGGCTCAAAAACTGGAGCTTTACCAGAAGGCAGAAATGCCTCTACCCCACTATCGGAAGGCATATCACCCGTGCAGGGCTGTGACCGGAAAGGTCCTACCGCTGTGCTGAATTCCATGCTAAAGATTGATCATCTCAAAACCGGTGGAACTCTCCTTAATCAGAAGTTTACGCCGGATTTCTTTGAAAATAATAATTCCTTAAAAAATTTATGCGCACTTGTCAGGTGTTATTTTGCCGGTAATGGGCATCATATCCAGTTCAATGTTGTGGATGCAGAAACATTGCGTGATGCCCAGATCAATCCACAGGATCATAAAAACCTGATCGTTCGGGTAGCAGGATATAGCGATTATTTCAATGATCTGGGAAAAGACCTGCAGGATGAAATAATAAATAGAACCACTCACAATTGATTGAATTGGAGGATATATGATCAGATATCAATATGATCTTAATAACGTAACGGCTAATGATCTGCAAGGCTTCTTTGAAGGCTGGGAAAATCCACCATCTACGCAGAAGCATTATGAAATCCTGAAAAACAGCAGTCAAATTATCCTGGCATATGAAAATGATAAGCTCATCGGTTTTATTACTGCCATCACCGATAATGTGATTTCTGCATATATTCCTCTTCTGGAAATATTACCTGAGTATAAAAATCAAGGAATCGGCAGTGAATTATTGCATAGAATGCTGGAACAGCTTAATGATGTTTATATGATAGATATTGTATGTGATGAACAATTAGCAGGATTTTATGAAAAACAGGGATTCAGTAAATTAACTGGTATGGCAAAACGTAACAGGGGTAAACAGAGCTGTGAATCCTGAATACTAACTATTCCCTGAAAAAAAATAAAAATCCCTTCTGAATTCATTAGGAAGGGATTCTTATTAAATCTGGTTTAGAATAATTCAATCTGGTATTGCTGTTTCATTTCATTGATTTTGGCGCGATAAGCATTTCTTTGTTTTTCCTGTAAAAGGTCATTATGTATCTGCTGTTTCACTTTAGCAAATTCTGCTTTTTGAGATTCTTTCTTTTCAAGAACCTTGATCAGGTGGTAGCCGAATTGAGTTTTTACGGGTTCACTGATCTCACCAATTGGAAGGTTGAAGGCAACTTCATCATATTCGGGAACCATTTGCCCTTTGGCGTATTCGCCCAGATTACCGCCATTTTCTTTGGAGGGACAACTTGAAAAATCTCTGGCAGCATCTTCAAAAGTAATTTCGTTATTAACTATCTGCTCACGCAAACCGGAACATTGCTCAAGGGATTCAACGAGAATATGACTTGTGTTTGCCTTTTCAGGAGTATTATATTTTGCGGGATTCTCTTCAAAATGTTTTTTAATTTCCTCTTCGCTAACGTCGATTCCGGTCATGATCAGATTGATATTAAGCTGAGTAAGAATGAAATCTCTTGCTTTATCCATTTCTAGTTTAAATGCTTCTATTTCATCAAGGTTATTATCAATGGCATCAGCGAGAAACAGTTTTTGGCTGATAAGTTCATTTAGTATCGACTTCATTCCTTCTTCATTCCGGTATCGGGCAGCAGTTTGTGGATCAAGAGTATTCAGATACTGTTCAATATCCGCACTGGTAATATTTTTTCCATTCACAGAGGCTAAGATTTTATTTTTCATAAAAACTCCTTAATATTTTGTGCCTTAATATCTGGATGCCTCTATACTGTCAACCGCAAGCATAGAATAATATTTAGTAATATTCGAAAAAAACATTGACTTAAAAAAACTTGATGCTCGTTTTAGATAAGTAGAAATTACATTCTCAAAGGAGAGGAAATGCTAAAATATCTCAAAAGACAAAATGAAATATTGCAGCAATGTCTTGATATTGCCAATGTAATGTTTATTGGATTAGATATTGAGGGAAAAATAATTCTGGCAAACAGGAAAGCAGGTGAAATTTTAAGATTACCATGTTCAGACATCGTTGGTAAAAACTGGTTCGATAATTTTATTCCTGATAACGATAGAGTTATGATAAAATCAGTTTTTAATGAACTCGTCTCGGGGAAAAGAGACAGGGTTGAGTTTTTTGAGAACAACATCCTGGATAGCGGGCAACAAGAAAAAACCATTCTCTGGCATAATTCCATTCTATATGATCATCATGGAAAAATGGAAGGTTTATTAAGTTCCGGTAAAGATATCACAAAGCAAAAGAAGGCCGAATCTGATCTTGAGAAAACAGAGCTACAGTTACAGAAAATTTTTGACCTGCTTCCAATTGGATTATGGATTGCAGATAAGAATGGAAAATTACTCAAAGGCAATCCGGCAGGTGTAAAAATATGGGGAACTGATCCCGGTGTAGGAATTGAAGAATATAATGTTTTCAATGCCTATCGAATGCCTGCCCACGATAAAATAGAACCGGAAGATTGGGCTCTTGCTCACACTATCAGGGAAGGAATTACCATAGAAAACGAATTACTGGAGATTGAGGCTTACGATGGTTTAACAAAACTGATCTTAAATTATACGGCACCGGTTTTGGATGATAATGACAATATAGTAGGAGCAATTATCGTCAATCAGGATGTAACTGATGAAAAGAAGCTCGAACTCTCTCTCAAGGAAAGCGAGGAAAGATTTCAGCTTGCCATGCAGGCTACAGAAGACGGAATTTTCGACTGGAACCTGGTAACCAATGAGATTTACTATTCACCACGCTGGAAAAATATTCTCGGTTATAAGGAAAATGAAATAAAAAATGAATTCTCCGAATGGGAAAGGCTTACCCGTAAAGAGGATGTTCAGGAATCCTGGAAAATGATCAATGAGCTTCTGGAAAGTAAAAGAGAACGGTTTGAAATGGAATTCCAGATGCAGCATAAAGACGGACACTGGGTGGATATTCTATCCCGTGCCGGTAAAGTTACTGACGAATATGGAAAAGCAATTCGAATTGTGGGTACGCATGCTGATATCACTGAACTGAAACGTTATCGCGAAAAACTGGAAGAACTTGTGGAACAGAGAACAAAAGACCTGGAAGAGAAAAATGTGGAATTGGAAAAATATAACAAACTTTTCATTGGAAGAGAATTCAGGATCAAGGAACTCCGCGATCAAGTTAAATATTTGAAAGAGGAATTAGCCCGATTTAAAAACTCAAGTTACCAAACAGATAAATAATACACCATTTACTTCCAAAGGGATTTCACTGACAAAGTCAATCAGGAGAAAACAATGATAGAAACCGGAGTGAGCAGGCTGGCAAAACGTTTTTCCTCTGAGCCTGTACTCACAGAAATAACATTTGATATTCAGACAGGTGAAAAACTGGGTATCGTTGGGAGTAACGGAACCGGGAAAACGACCATATTCCGCATCATAACCGGGCAGGAAACTGCGGATGCCGGCAATATAACCCTGCGCAAGGGCAGTACGATCGGTTATTTGTGCCAGGAACCGGATGAATACCAGGATATAAACGTGCAGCAAGTGATCCTGCTGGCATTTAAGGAATTGCAACAGCAGGCGAGACAACTACGAAAACTGGAAGAGCAATTTTCTGATAATGAAAAAGATATTAATTGTTTAACACGAGAGTACGGCGATTTGCAGGCAGCTTTTGAACACAATGGCGGTTACGCTATGGAAGTGGAAATGGCAAAGATCTGCAGCGGATTGCAAATAGGAGAGCAAATGCGGCAGCAGCGGTTCCATCTCTTGAGCGGAGGTGAGAAAACGCGGGTAATGCTGGCTAAAATACTGTTGGAAAAACCAGATGTTCTACTTCTGGATGAACCGACCAATCATCTTGACATATCGGCGAGCGAGTGGCTGGAAGATTTTATAACTAATTATGCCGGAGCCGCTTTGATCATTTCACACGAC
Organism: Candidatus Cloacimonadota bacterium; assembly: GCA_021736135.1. Classification (GTDB taxonomy): domain Bacteria; phylum Cloacimonadota; class Cloacimonadia; order Cloacimonadales; family TCS61; genus JAIPGO01. Next base: position 4,832 of record JAIPGO010000077.1, on the reverse strand, counting down.
CGCTATTTTCTTGATAAAACTGTAAGCGGGATCATCGAGATTGAAGCAGGTAGATCAGTTCGCTACAGTGGTAATTATTCCGATTATGTGAAAGAAAAAGAGCGTCGTTTTCTGGCAGATTTTGAGAATTACAGGAATATTCAGAAGAAGATCAAAGCAATGAAAGCTGCTGCAGAGCGCTATCGCATCTGGGGCAGGATCAATCCTGATAATTCCGCACATTTTGCTCATGCCAAGCGTCTGGAAGCTAAAATCGAAGAATTGGAGCAAATTGAAAAACCCACTGAAAAGAATAAAATCAGTATGGAATTCAACAGCGGTAGAAGATCAGGAAATGACGTGATCATCGCAGAAAACGTTAGTAAACGTTATGGAGATAAAGTATTATTCAGAAAAACCGGATTTCTGTTGAAATATAAAGAAAGATTAGCATTCATCGGAGCAAATGGCAGCGGAAAATCGACATTTTTCCGCCTCGTGCTGCAACAGGAATCGCCTGACAACGGCAGAATTACACTGGGAGCAAGCATTCAGACTGGCTATATGGAACAGGAAATTGAATTTGCCGACCGTGATGCCAGCGTCATTGATACTTTCCGCAACGAGTTTCCTATGACTGAAGGAGAAGCGCGAAATATTCTGGCAAAATTCCTTTTTCGGCGGGATGATGTATTCAAAAAAGTTTCTTCACTTTCGGGAGGAGAAAAAGTGAGATTGCGTATTTGCGGTTTGATGCAGCAGGATCTGAATCTTCTGCTGCTTGATGAACCAACAAATCACCTGGACATTGAATCCCGGGAAATGATTGAGGAAGCTTTACAGGATTTCCAGGGAAGTATATTTTTTATTTCCCATGACCGCTATTTTATTAATAAGATTGCCACATCTATAGTTGCTCTGGAAAATAATAACTTGCAAAGATACCCGGGAAATTATGAATATTACCGGGAGAAATCAAGGATGCAGGAAAATATCACACAACCTGCATCAGGTAAGAAGTCTAAGCCCGGAAATTCCAGCAGACCGAATCCTATTATGGTGAATAAAGTGGAAGCTGAAATATCTGACATAGAAGATTTTCTGAACAAACTGGCTAAGGAAAAGGATATTTATGCCACGGATTATCAGAAACTTCTGGAATTGCAAAAAGAAGAAGAATTATACAGGGATAAACTGGAAATTCTTCTTGGGCAATGGGAAAAATTGCTGGAAAATAATTAATAAGGAGAATTGAATGAAAAAATCTGCCAAACAGAGTCATCTGGAAAATAAAGTGTTAAGGAAACTTCAGGGAAGATCATACAAAATAGCGGAATATATCTTTCAGGATGAAGAAATACTGGCATTACAGGATTATGCTAACGTTGTTTCTATTAAACGGCTGGGATTTAATGATCATGGACCTGTGCACATGTTAACTGCCACGCTGAATGCCCTTACCATGCTGGAACTGCTGGCCTCTGCCGGAATATTACTGAATCTGGAACAGGAAGGTATCGGTGATCTTGATGACAGCCGGGTAGTGGTTTTAATTTCCTCATTGCTGCATGACATTGGAATGACGGTTGCCAGAGACCGGCATGAATTTATGAGCGTTAATCTGGCAACACCCATAATCAATAGGATATTAGATAAATTTTATTCCGATGACATAGGGAAAAGAGTAATTCTACGCTCAATGGCGATTGAATGTATTTTCGGTCATATGGCAACTCAGACGATCCATTCTCTGGAAGCAGGACTCGTTCTTATCGGCGATGGCTGTGATATGGAACAGGGACGGGCAAGGATCTCGCAAAAACTTTCCGATTCTGCGAAACGTGGTGATATTCACCGCTATTCTTCCAGTGCTATCAATAAAGTTATTCTGAAAAAGGGTACTATCCGTCCCATCAAGATCGCAGTTGAGATGTCTGAATCCGTAGGATTTTTCCAGATCGAAGAAGTGCTTTATCCTAAGATACAGTCAAGCCCTGTAAAAAAATATATTGAACTTACGGCAGGAGTTACCGGTAAAGAAGTTAAGCAATACCTGTAATGAAGTAAAACTAAGTCAGCGATAAGTTTAATTAATCACGTCCCGTACTTGATAAGGGAATTATTTCAATAAAACCATCCGTCTCACTGAAGACTGACCTGCAGAGATCAATCTCAGAAAATATACTCCACTGACCAGGTCATTACCAGTATCAGGTGAACCGTCAATGGTAATTGAATGTTTTCCCTCAGACAGTTGGCCCTTTATCAGACATTTCACCAGACGACCCTTTAAGTCATAAATATTCAGCTCAGTATATCCGGTTTCAGGGAGCTGGAAATTAATGGTAGTATCAGGATTGAAAGGATTGGGATAATTCTGCTCCAGTTTTACAGATTTAATGATAACATTGTTTTCATTAAGGTCAGTAATCAAACCAGTGGTTGTGAAAAACTTCTTTTTGTAAAAGAAATCAAAACCATGATTTGCAGAGACATCTATCCTGATCTCCAGATTCTCAGCATTGAAGTCATCAGAAATCATGATAATAAATGGCTGTTGTGAGTTACAGAATGAATCTCCATTTACAATTGCTCCAAAAATTGACTCACCTGCGATTATATCATATTGTTCAGGCTCTGGGAGCAATTCCAGAGTCAAATCCGCCACACAGTTATAATCCTCGGCAAGATTCCCCGTTACAATAATCTCGATTAGTTCCCCCGGATCTATCTGTCCATTACTATTCCCCTCAACTTCGGCGAGTGTATATTCATCGAGAAATATTGAAGGGTATAAGCCATCGCCTGTGATCAGGTCCAGTGACGGATCACAACAATTAGTCATTTCAAAATACTGATATCTGACAATATCGTTAATATTTGCCTGAATTGAATAATAATCTCTGGCAGCAGTTAATCCATGCCCAAATGAAGATACATTCTGGAAATAAATGGCATTGAACATTATTTTTAAGTAATCCAGATATGTTGAAAATCCATAGCGACTGTTTCCCAGAAAACCCATCATGCCATTATCATCATTAACGGCATGTTCGCCAACGGATTCTGCATTACCGCTGGTTTCCTGGTCAAAAGCGATATTGAAGCAACCTCCGCAGAAAAAATAAGGATAGCAGCTATTTTGAAAATTATCCATCTGGTTTTGATTTATTCCAAATAAATAATAATAATGCGTATGTGCACAGTGAAACATCATAAATGACTGGCTGGAATCAATGTGCTCAACAACGGCAGCCGGAGAAAAAGTGTCATCTCTATCATATAGTTTCACTTTTTGATAATATTGCGGGAAATTTTCAGGAGCATCACACAGATCATCAAGAAGATCACCGCCCCAGGTTGGATTATCATTTAATATCTCACCAATCAGCAGCATACTATCAAGATATTCTGAAGGATACTCAACATAGTCTTTTATTTTGTTGATCTGATTTATGAATTCCTGTGCATTATCACCAGGAAATCTACCAACTGAAAGTTCGGGAAGCAGGTCAACATCATCGTTATATTCACCATAAACACCATTGCCATTTGCATCCCAGTCACCATCAAGATTACCAAAATAAACATCGGAAGGCATGTTATAAACCGCACCATAATAGTAATTTGTACCCCAACATCCCCGATATGGAATGATTTCATCATCTCCTGCTAACAGAACAAATTCCAGGGGAATTTCTGTTCCATTCCAGGTCTGGTAAGCTTCAATGATAAAATCGCGTAGATTGTCTGCTGCATCTGCCCCACCGGTAAAGTTTGAAATAATGCTTTCAATCGTATATACTGCTGAGATAATACCCTTGCTTTCACGCCAGAGAGCATAATCTTCAAAAATATCCAGATATTCTTCCCCACAGATAATAAGCAATTGAGAAGGATCCTCCGGATCAACCAGTCTTGCTCCCTGGCTACATTTTGTTACAGGATAGCTCATAAGAATATCTTCATTTTTTACCAGCATCCTGATTCTATTCAAAATACCAGGATCATGAGATAATGACTTTTCCTGCTGAAGCCTCGCATCCAGTGATATGCCAAGTTCAATTTCCATGTCTATTTGAGAACTGCTGATAACCTGATCCCGAACTGCATTATACTTATAGGGATAAACAACTATCTGCGCTATATCATATCCCCCAAGCCTCTGGTATCCGATGTATTTATGATCTTCCAAAGGGTAATATCTATCCACTGCATAAATATCAGAGTCGGGAGGTATTTCTATCGCACTGCCTGATAGAGATACAGGTAATTGCACTGCCGGTATTTTATGTAACAGACTGGTCACTGAGAAATGTGACAGTTCAACTTTAATACTTTCAACATTGTATCCGTATGGAATGAGCAGATTTATTTCCTGGCAGGGAAGCCTGGGGGCTCCAATATCACTGATATAGCTCGTTTCTTCCCGGGGATACTCAATCAGGAAATCATATGTATCCACTCCGAATGAGTAAGTCATCTGCTTGGCCTGGATCAAATATGAAAGTAATGTGATAAATATAATTATTACTGCTCTTTTCATATGTTTCTCCTTTAAACAAATAAGTGCGATCAGCTGAATCTTAGTCAAGCAATTTTGAGATATTACTGGCATCCCCCCGAAATTAAAACGAAAAATTGACCTTAAGTAGACTTGCGCCGCTGGTGTACTCACAAGTGGGGCGAGAATACAACCACCAGTAACCAGTTAATAAATTTTTCCTTACTTTTACATTCTTGAGATAATGACTTAAAAAGACCGGAAGTGATTAGCCGTTGTTCTCGCCCCACTTGCGAGTACACCAGCGGTGCAAGTCCAACTTAACTGGTAATTTATTCATACATATTAA
>JAIPGO010000004.1 GCA_021736135.1 Candidatus Cloacimonadota bacterium | reverse complement strand
GATCATCTTTCTTCTCTTTCATAAAACACCTCCGTTCTTTTGGAGGCATTATTCAAAAATCCTAAATGTATGTCAATATTTATCTTTATTATTTATTCTTACCTACCTGATTATAGTAATAAAATGTCCAAACTCCAGTTCCCTGAAAGGGATGTATTTTTATAGCGTGAGTTTGACTCGGTTCTCCGAGACTACCTTATGTATGATGCGCACTCCCCATCCCATCGGCGCGCAGCGCCGATGGGATGGGGGGGGCGTCTTATTTTTTTCATAAGGTAGCGCCTGTGGTGCAACCTTACGCTATACAAATATATCCCGTACCGGGAATTATAAGAGATAAATCTTAAACCCACTTTGGAGGCTGTGCGAAAATTTCTGTTTTGTGATCAATATAATAATTCCCGCTGAGAACAAGAGTTTTGAACGGTACTCCGGGCAAGACTTTTGGGCGACGAATACTCCCCAGGCATCGTTTATATAATTACCTGACAATATGTTAGCCGCTCAAAAGTCTTGTCCTGAGTACAGTCCAAAACTCTTGGCTTAAATTGGATGTCGGCATCTTAAATGTACAATTATTAATTCTCGCACAGCCTCTTTGAGCAGTAGGATTTCACAAAAAGCGCCAAGTTTCTGGCACAGAGAAAGTTACAAAATGATCATAAATATCAAAAATATTCAGGGATAATTTTCTAACTTCTCTGCACTCAGAACCTTAGCACTCTTTGTAAAAGCTTACTGCACAAAATGGGTTAAATATTACTTTATAAAATAATAAGTTACCTCATATCATGAATAATATTAGGGAGGGGATGCCAGACTTCATATATAAGGAATATACTTGACCATTGCGAAAGCCTGCGGTTATTCGCAAGTCTTAGTGGATGCGATTGCGTAAGGGTTTTTGTGGAATATTCGAAAACGGCACCAGAACCTTACTATCTGGTATGTTAGAGAGGTGCTTTTTGACTTTGTTGGGGGAATTCGGGGAGTAAAAAAAGTCAATTTTAAGAAATAGTAAATAATTTAAGTTTGCAGCTTGACAATAAAAGGGTTACCCTCAGTTTGTACCTCAAAATTATTACGGAGGTTGTCTTATGACAATGAATGCTTTTTTGGATATGATCAAAGCCAAAAACCCGAATCAGCCTGAATTCCATCAGGCAGTAACAGAAGTGGTTGAAACAATCTGGGATTTTGCAGAATCCAATCCCGCCTATAAGGATGCTGCAATACTAGAGAGAATTTGTGAACCTGAAAGAACCATCTTGTTTAGAGTTGCCTGGGTAGACGATAATGGCAAAGTGAATGTAAACAAGGGTTACCGCGTAGAATTCAACAGTGCCATCGGCCCGTATAAGGGTGGATTACGCCTTCATCCGTCAGTAAATCTTTCGATCCTCAAATTCCTCGGATTTGAGCAGGTATTCAAAAACAGCCTGACAACTCTGCCAATGGGCGGTGGAAAAGGTGGAAGTGATTTTGATCCCAAGGGCAAGAGCGATGGTGAAGTAATGCGTTTCTGCCAGGCTTTTATGATGGAACTTTTCCGTCATATCGGACCTGACACTGACGTTCCTGCCGGTGACATTGGTGTTGGTGGACGCGAGATCGGATTCCTTTTCGGAATGTATAAAAAACTGCGCAACGAATTTACCGGCGTTCTTACAGGTAAAGGTCGCGAATGGGGTGGCTCATTGATCCGTCCGGAAGCTACCGGTTATGGTCAGGTATATTTTGCCAAAGAAATGATGACAACCAAGGGAATGGACTTCAATGGCAAGATCTGTATAGTATCAGGTTCCGGTAATGTGGCTCAGTATGCAACGCAAAAAGCAACCGAATTTGGTGGCAAAGTTGTAACTTCAAGTGATTCCAGTGGAACCATATATGATCCGGAAGGTATTTGCGCAGGGAAACTTGCTTACATCATGGAAATCAAGAACGTAAAACGCGGCAGAATCAAAGACTATCTGGCAAAATATCCTAACGCCAAGTATTTCGCAGGCAAGAGTGCCTGGGATATAGTTGGTGAGATCGGACATGTTGACATAGCTCTTCCTTCAGCAACTCAGAATGAGATCAATGAAGCACAGGCGAAAGCACTTATCGCAGCCGGATGTTCAGTTGTTTCCGAAGGTGCAAATATGCCCACTACTCCTGATGGAGTGGAAGTATTCCTGAAAGCCAGAATTCTTTATGGACCAGGAAAAGCAGCTAACGCCGGTGGCGTGGCAACCTCAGGACTTGAGATGTCACAGAACAGTCTGCGTTTGAGCTGGACACGTGAAGAAGTAGATGAAAAACTGCACAACATCATGATCGAAATTCACCAACAGTGCCTGAAGTATGGAATGGAAGGCGACTACTGCAATTACGTTAAGGGTGCTAATATAGCCGGATTCAAGAAAGTAGCTGATGCTATGCTTGCACACGGCGTAGTATAGTTTAGAGAAAATTATATCAAGCAGGCGGACTGATGTCCGCCTGCTTACAATAATCAAACTTGAAACTCAAAAAGAAGAAAAGATTTATCCTGCGGGGTAAATCTCTTTTTGTTTATATGCGGAAACAAAGATAATTCAGAAAGGTTGAGTAATGGATAAGAAAGAGAAGATTGATGCAATAATAGCCAAATTCAAAGGTAAACGGGGGGCAACGATCCCGTTGTTGCAGGAATTGCAGGAAGTGGAAGGCTATCTGGAACGGGAGACTATAAGCTATGTAGCAGCCGAAACGGGGATAAAGATAGCTGATATGTATGGAGTGGCAACATTCTATTCCATGTTTCGGCTCAAGCCTCAAGGACGCCACATCATCAAAGTATGCAAAGGAACAGCTTGTCATGTATCCGGAGCAACAGCGATATTTCATGCAATTCAGGGACATCTGGACTTAACTGATGTAGAAGATACAACCAGCGACGGGAAATATACTTTGATGGAAGTAGCCTGCCTGGGCTGCTGCAGCCTGGCTCCAGTGATGATGATTGATGAAGATACGCATGGAAAACTGACTCCTGACAGTGTCGGTAAAATATTAGACAGGTATGAATAGGAGGAAGTGATGGAAATAAAAGTAGGACTTGCCAGTTGTGGACTGGCAGCCGGAGCGGGTGAGATTTATAAAGCTATCGAGAACTATTTAGCCGGCAAGGAAATTGATGTAACTCTCAAGAAAACAGCCTGCATTGGTATGTGTTTTGCCGAACCAATATTTGAGATAACCACAGATGATGGTAAAAGTATCACTTATGGTCGTGTAACCGCAGAGGAAGTCGGTTCGATCATTGAAAGCTGTTTAAAGAAAGAGCCATTACTTGAAAAAGCCATATTGTCACCGGATTTTGAATGTCCGGAAAACGAAAACCTGGGCAGTCAAACCCGGATAGTACTTCGTAATGCCGGTCATATTGATCCGGAGAGTATTGATGAATATCTGGCAAATGATGGTTATAAAGCTCTGGAAAAAGTTATAAAAACAATGAAACAGGAAGAAGTGATCAAAGTGATCAAAGATTCCGGATTACGTGGACGTGGTGGTGCCGGATTCAGTACAGGCTTGAAATGGCAGTTTGCTTATCAGAATGAGAGTGATAAGAAGTATGTGATCTGTAATGCAGATGAAGGTGATCCGGGAGCTTTTATGGATAAAGGCATCCTGGAAGGCGATCCGCACAGCGTTATCGAAGGCATGCTGATCTGCGCCTTTGCTATTGGCGCTGATGAAGGTTACGTATATTGCCGGGCAGAATATCCGCTGGCAGTTCGTCATCTGAAGAAGGCAATTGCTGATGCGGAAGAGCGTGGCATAATCGGGGAAAACATTATGGGAACAGATTTCAATTTTTCACTGCATATAAAGGAAGGCGCTGGAGCATTCGTTTGTGGTGAAGAAACTGCCTTGATCGGTTCCATTGAAGGAAAACGAGGAATGCCTAATCTGCGTCCTCCCTTTCCGGCAAAAAGCGGATTATGGGGAAAACCAACAAATAATAACAACGTGGAAACCTATGCCAATATCGCCTGGATCATTTTAAACGGAGCTGAAGAATACCGCAAATTTGGACTGGAAACCTGTCCCGGGACGAAAGCATTCGCCCTTGCCGGCAAGATCAGGAACAGCGGTTTGATCGAAGTGCCCATGGGCACGACCCTGCGCAACGTGATCTATGGTGTGGGCGGAGGAATGAAGTTTGACAAGCCCTTTAAGGCAGTTCAGTTAGGCGGACCTTCGGGAGGCTGCATTCCTGAGCATCTCATCGACACACCTGTGGAATATGAATCAATATTAAAAACAGGCGCAATAATGGGATCCGGCGGTATGGTGGTGATGGATACGGATACCTGTATGATCGATATTGCCCGTTTCTTCTTGAATTTCACGCAGAATGAAAGCTGTGGTAAATGTACTTTCTGCCGTATAGGCACCAAGCGGATGCTGGAAATATTGAACCGTATCACCAGTGGAGAAGGAAAGATGGAAGACATTGATACGCTGGATAAACTGGCGCATCAGATCATTGATACCTCATTATGCGGACTGGGAAAAAGTGCTCCGAATCCGGTATTAACCACGATAAAGTATTTCCGTGAAGAATATATAGCTCATATAGTAGAAAAACGTTGTCCTGCGGGAGTTTGCACGGCATTATTGAAATATACCATTGATGCAGCCAAATGTATCGGGTGTACCGTCTGTGCACGCAAATGCCCGGTTGATGCCATTTCCGGGACAGTAAAACAGGTTCACGTGATCGATCAGGATAAATGTATCAAGTGCGGCGCTTGCTATGAAGCCTGTCGCTTTGATGCCGTGAAGAAAGTATAAGGGTGTGGATATGATAACAGTAACAATAAACGGAAAAGAAATACAGACTGAACCGGGAAAAACCATCCTGGACCTGGCAAACGAACAGGGAATTGAAATTCCCACTTTATGTCATGATGAGGAACTGAAACCCTTTGGCAGTTGCTGGGTATGCGCCGTAAAAGTAGAAGGCCGCCGGGGATTCGTTACGGCCTGCGGTACGGAAATTTATGCAGATATGAAGATCTGGACGCATTCCGAAGACGTGATGGATGCACGTAAGACAGCGCTGGAACTGCTTTTGAGCGATCATTATGCAGACTGCGTGGCACCATGTACGGTGGCGTGTCCTGATCATGTTGATATTCAGACTTATGTGTCATTAATAGCAAATGGGCAATACCAGGAAGCAGTGAAAGTGATCAAGGAAAAGCTGCCTATGCCGCTTTCCATTGGACGTGTTTGCCCTGCCTTCTGCGAAGCTGAATGCCGGCGCACCATAGTCGATGAGCCGGTTGCCATCAGGCAATTGAAAAGGCATGCAGCGGATTTTGATCTGGGACTTGATTATAGTTATGTTCCAGCCAGAGAGGCAGATAAGAGTAAAAAGATTGCCATTATCGGCGCTGGACCATCAGGATTGACCTGCGGATATTACCTCAGTAATAAAGGATATGAGGTGAAAGTATTTGAAGCCTCACCACAGGGTGGCGGCTGGCTGAGATATGGAATTCCTCAATACCGTCTGCCCAAAGAGATACTGGATCAGGAAATTGACCTGATGTGCGCTAACGGAATGACAATTGAATATAATACCTTCATAGGTAAAGACATCCTGGTAACAGACCTGGCAAAAGGTTATGATGCCGTCTATATGGCAATAGGCGCTCAGAATGCAGTTCCGATGCGCACTAAAGGTGATGATCTGGAAGGTTGCCTGCTGGGAGTGGATTACTTGAGAAATTTTGCCTTAGGTAAAAAGATTGATCTGGGCAAAAAGGTGGCTATCGTTGGTGGTGGAAACACGGCGATTGACTGTGCGCGGACAGCCGTCCGTCAGGGTAGTGAAGTTACGCTTGTTTACAGACGTACCCGCACAGAAATGCCGGCGGAAGCTTATGAAGTGGATGCTGCCGAAGAAGAAGGTGTAAAATTCCATTTTCTGACTAATCCGGTGGAGATGTATGGCATTGATGGCAGATTGAAGACCGTCAAAATGGAAATAATGGAACTGGGCGAACCTGATGCCAGCGGCAGAAGACGTCCGCAACCTACAGGCAAATATTTTGATGAAGAATATGATACACTGATCGCAGCCATAAGTCAGGCACCCGACGTGGAATTTCTGGCGGAAGAAAAGAATAAGATCGAAGGCAGAGACTGGAACCTGACCCGCTGGCTGACAGCAGTATGTGAAGAAGAGACTATGTACTGGTCAGATAACGTATTTGCCGGTGGTGATTTCCGGCGTGGACCAGCCACGGCGATCGAGGCAATCGCGGATGGCAGGTTAGCAGCAGAAAGCATTCATCATTTCCTGCAAGGCGAAATGATGCGGGGCATCGTGCGTTTTGACAGCAAGAAAGAGAAGAAACTGAAAGACATTGACCCCAAACATTTTGCGCAATATGAAAAAGCACCTCGCATAAATATGCCGGAACTGGAAGCGGAATACCGCAACAGCAATCTGGATGAAGTGGAATATGATTATGATCATGCGCAGGCGGTTGAAGAAGCCAGCCGCTGCATTGAATGCGGCTGTCATGTGAACGAAACCTGCTCTTTACGGAAATATGCCACTGAATATGAAATTGATGCCGATACTTATGCCGGTGCCAAAAATAAACATCCCATTGATCACAGCCATCCCTTCATTTTACGTGATGCCAACCGCTGCGTGAAATGCGGACGTTGTGTACGCATTTGTGCCGAAGTACAGGGTGCCGGAGTTTTAGGATACATCTGGCGAGGCTATCAGAGTTACGTGGCGCCGGAATTTGGCGAAAGTCTGAATCTTACCGGCTGTGAAGAATGCGGCAAGTGTATTGCCGTCTGCCCGGTTGGTGCTTTGATGCCCAAAAACGTGCATTATAAGCTGAATCCGCATACTCCTGAAGAAACCGTGATCCAAAGCTGCGGACAGTGCGGCACCGGTTGTGAAGTGCAGATCAATCTCACTTCAGACAGAGTTACTACCATAGAGACTCCGGAAGATGCCTGGAACGGGCGCAATCTCTGTTTCAAGGGACGCTTTGGCTGGCAGGTGATTGATGATGAAGCGCGTGTGAAAAGTGCTTATATAAATTATGAAAATAACTGGGAAAACGTCTGCAGTTGCAGCATCCCGAAGCTGATAAAAGAGAAAATGGCAAATGCCAAAGCTAACAGGATATTCGTACATCCTTCCACAACTCTGGAAGAACTGGGCATGCTGAAAAGAATAGCAGCAAATATCAAAGCAGAAATATTCAGCCTCACTTATGCGCCTGATCTCAGCGATAAACTGCCATCAGAAGAACTGGCAGGTCTTGATGCCATCGAAGATGCGGAAGCATATTACGTGGTGGGTGAGATCAGTCAGACTTTGAGAACGCTGCTGCATCTGCAGCACCGTCAGGGAAAGAAACTCTGGATGGTGAGTGATCCAGACAGTAAAATTGATCCTCTGGCGGATCAATCAATCCAATATGAACTCGAAACAGCTATGACCCATTCTCTGGAGTGCTATACAACCACTCCCAAATGTGATCCCCCTTGTATCGATTTCCCGGAAAAAACTCTTTTCATCTACAATCGGGACAATGTTTCCGGCAGTGTAGGTAAAAAGATCTGGAAACTGGCTTCTGCAGTGCTGAAAGATCCGCTGGGCAAAGTTTACGTTACCAGTAAATACTGCAATACCTTAGGATTAAAAGCTTTTGGGATTACCAGAGGAAAAGTGGAAGCAGGCGATTTCGTAATTCTTTATGGTGAAGACTCCAACGAGGAAATTTACAGCAAAGCTGCGGGAGTAATAAACATTCACACTCACAAGGCTGAGCCTTTTGCAGATGCGCTATTGCCTAAGCCTACAGTGCAGGAAATTTACGGAACAGCCATTGGTGACGGTTACCGGACTTTGCGTTTTGCCAATCCCCGTCAGTCTGATTATTTCCAGAAACTGCTGACAATCTTTGCAGATGCCGGATTACTAAAAGCAGAGGAAGCGACAGCAGAATTTTTCGAAGAAAGAGTAAGCGATTGCGTGGTTCAAAAATGTTCCTGTGATTGCTGCCCTCAGCCTGAGATTATGGCATTGGCTGAACTTCTGGAAAGTGAACTCTTCCAGTGCACCTGTGCTCCCCGCAAAGCGGGAATTCACGAACAAAGACTGGAAATTCTGAAAGCAGTGAAGTAAGAATTACACTAAATTAGTAAGATGAGTGAGTAAAGCATTTACTCACTCATCTTCATTATTAACCCTTTCGATTTGAGCCTTAAATTCTTTTAATTGATCTCTTAATTCTTTAATACGGAATTCTCTGCCTACGAAAAGCTTATTCATATTTTCCAGGTCAGCTTTCTGAACTTCCAAAGCCTGAGTTCGTTCTTTTACCAGTTCTTCCAGATGATCTTTATATTTTATCAATTCCTGTTCGGCTATCTTACGTTCGGTGATATCGGTTAACGCTCCCACAATGGAAATTATGTCATTTTCAATAACAGGCGCTTCATGCACTTCCACCCAGATTTTATCACCATTCTTTTTAACGAGTTCCAGTTCGTAAGGTGGCTGAGCAATGCCTGTTTCCAAAGCTTTTATTTTATATCGAAGACCTTCTTCGTTTATGGGATTATCTGAAGCGAGTTCAGTCCATTTAATCCTGGCTTCATTGGGAGTATATCCGAGAAAACTAGTGATCTGAGGACTGAGATAGGTGAAAGTCTGATCTGCCGTATGGGAGAAAAACACATTGGTGCTGTTCTCTAAAATATTTCTGAGTATTCTTTCACTCTCGCGCAGCGCTTCACAGATCAGCTTTCGTTCCACTGAATATTTGATGAGCCTTGATAAGGAAGAACTTGTCATTTCTCCTTTAAGTATGTATTCCTGAGCGCCTTCCTGAATTGCTTTAAGTGCAACATCTTCATCAGTAAGACCTGAGAGGATCACTATCGGAAATTTCTGGGCATGAGCACTCACCTGCCTGTAGGTTTCCAGCCCCTGGCAGTCAGGTAATCCCAGATCAAGCAGGACCATGTCAAAGGTTTCTCTATCCAGTAACTTCAGAGCTTCGTCGAGGCGGATAGAATTTGTGATCTTGATTAGGATATTCCTGGCATCTTTGAGCATTTCCTCGATAAGCCTTACGTCTCCGGGATTATCCTCTATTAATAATATTTCCATATTTTTTTCCATTATTCTACTCCATTGGGAGGTAATTTTACTACCGATAACCAGAAATCTTCAATGGATTTAACTACTTTGATGAATTGCTGCAGGTCTATTGGTTTTGTGATATAGCAATTTGCATGCAGATCATAGGTTTTCAGGATGTCCTCCTCTGCGCTGGACACCGTCAATATCACAACGGGGATACGTCTGAGTTCCTTATCTTCTTTAATTTCTGCCAGAACTTCACGTCCGTCTTTTTTGGGCAGGTTAAGGTCGAGTAAAATAATGTCTGGTCGCGGCGTATTAGCATATTTCCCTTCCTTATGCAGAAAAGCCATTGCTTCGATGCCGTCTTTAACGTCATAAATTACATTATTTATCTTACTTTCTTTGAGCAGTTCTCTTGCCAGCCTCACGTCTCCAATGTTATCTTCGACCAGCAAAATATCTATCGGTATGCTTTGTTTAGTTTGGCTCATTATAATCTCCTTGTTTTTGGTATTGTGAAATAGAAAGTAGTTCCTTTTCCGACTTCTGACTCAAACCATATCTTTCCTTCCTGGCGCTGAATAATCCGTTTACATATTGCCAGACCGATTCCCGTGCCGGGGTATTCATCTCTGCCATGCAATCTTTGAAAAATAACGAAGATGCGATCATGAAACTGTTTATCTATGCCAAGACCGTTGTCACTAATGGAAAAAACCCACTCATTATCGTCTTCTTTTGCTGAAACGTGAATGCGTGGTGTCTCATTCCCGTGGAATTTTATAGCATTATCTATTATATTCTGAAATACTCTCACCAGTTGCGATTCGTCTGCCATGATTACGGGCAGATCATCATTAGTGACAATCGCACCTGCTTCAGATATTGCCTGTTGCAGATTGGCTATTGCCAGCCCGAGGATAATATGAGAATCTATTTCCTCAAAAGGTTTTCCGCGAGTAGTAACTCGTGAATAAGAAAGAAGATCATTGATCAATCTCTGCATCCTGACGGCGCCATCAACGGCGTAGCCGATGAAATCTTTCGCATCCTGATCGAGCCGGTCTCCATAGCGGCGTTCCAGAAGCTGCGTATAGCTGGATATCATGCGCAGTGGCTCTTGCAGATCGTGTGATGCCACGTAAGCAAACTGCTCCAGTTCCTTGTTGGAACGCTGCAATTCCTCATTAAAGAGTTTGATTCTTCTCTCTGCTTCCTTGCGCTCTGTGATGTCTAATATGAATGCGACTCCACTTACCGTAGAACCAGGAAAGGTTGCTGCCCCTAATATGATGGGAACCCTTCTGCCGTCTTTATGAAAATATTCTTTCTCGAATGGTGTAACTGCAGCTTTTTCTTCCAGTTCCTTTAATTTTAAGTTATCTGATTCAGTATATTCCGGAGGAGTCAAGTCTCTCCAGCGTAAAACTCCAGAGGTCAGATCTTCCCGCGTATATCCCACGATCTTAAGGAACTCGTCATTGGCTTCTGTTATTTCGCCGGTTGCATCCCAGAAGTGGGTTCCTATCAGGTCAGATTCAAATAACGCTCTGAATTTATTTTCGCTCTCTCTCAGGGATTCAAGAGCTTTATCTCTTTCCTGTGCTTTCTCCTGTATCTGATCCATCATATTGTTAAAGCCATCAATCAGAATGCCAATCTCATCATTACCTTTTTTTTGAACCTTGAGCAGGTAACCTTCTCCCTCGGAAATCATCTTCGTTGCTTTTGCCAGGTTCAGGATGGGGGTTGATATGATCTTTTCCAGCCTGCTGGCAATTAAATATAATATAATAACCAGAACTATAAGGAGAAGAAGAAGCATTAAGACAAATTTATTGATATTATGATAAAGTTCTATAGTGGATACTCTCAAATAAATAGTGCCATAGAATTGATCATTATAAACTATGGGGTGAAAAATATCCAGATGATCCTTATAAAACCGGCTATAGCTACCGGATATGACGGCAGGCAGGAATAACTCCTGGTTTATTCGATTATATTTCGCAAACAGGATGTTTTTTTCATCGTAAACTGCCACCGTTTCTAAAGCTGGGATGCTTTCCACATTTTTCAGGATATTTCCGGCTCCAGCCCGATCTTGAAATGATAAATAAACTACGCAATTTTCACCAATAAACCTGGCTTTTACCTGAGATATGTAAATCAGTTCTTTTTTTGAAGTAATGATCTCGTTAGAGATGACGAAGCCGAAGCCAATTATCAGGATTACAGTTGATGTCAGTAAAATAATCAGGATGATTTTTTTTCTAATAGTCAGGTCATGAAAACTGGTCATTGCTCCTTCTTTACAGGATTAATGATTTTGGCAGAATTCAGTAATTGCGCCCAGACCGAGAAACCTGATTTTATTAAAGCTCCCTCATTTAACTCATAGTGTAACTTATTGTCTTTAAGATAAAGGTTAATATGCACACCTGCCTGCGAAAATCCTTCACTATCGCTTACTGTAAGAATGGGCTTGTCTTTAATAAGCGATAAAATCTCTCTTAACCTCTCCTTTTCCGAGGCAGCAATAAATAGCAGATTGCATCCGGTAATTTGAGACAATCGGGAGTAATATTTGATCTCAACTTTCCTGTTTTTTATCTTGTATGTTTTGTAATAATTATCCAGGATATCTGCAAAGGGATTTTTCCCAATTACACCAATAATAAAAGGTTTCGATGTATCTGCTACAGTCGTAAGTTTTGGATATTCAATAAAATGAGTAAATTTCTCCAGATAAACCGCTTTAAGCTCATATTCAGAGTATTGTGCAAAAACAAGCTGCGGAATGAGTAAACTCAATATCAGCAAAAACCAGTCAGATTTATTCAGGACTAACATAATCTTATTAGGTTCTCTTTTATACTCTCAAGATTAGAAATCCGCAGACAGGCGTATTCCAGTATCCCTTGGCTCTTCAACCCAGCCGATTTCGTTGGGAACAAGCTGCATGTCTGCACTGGCGTCATAAGTATAGCGTTTGTTATTGCCGGAACCAAGTAGATTTATGGCGTAGAGCTGCAACGATATGTTCTTATAAAATTTCCAGGTAAGCGAAGCATCAAGTCTGAAATCCGGATCAAATACGCCTTCAGAATCAAGACGGTCATACACTTCCTGGCAGGCTTCTTCATATTCGGTTCCAACCAGGGCATTTTCTTTCATTTCAATGCCATCTTTGCTGCCCTCATAACCCCAGAAAATCCGGGTATCTACATGAAAAGTAAGTTTGTTTTGCCAGAAATCAACACGACCAAAAAGCTTCGTGGCATGGTTTGCCCAGTTATTCAGGTCATTACCGGTACTGCTTAAAACTAAATCAGTTGGATCATATTTGAACTGCGCCGGAGCATAATAATCGGAATAGCTGATTCCGCTGGTCTCCAGACCTTCTGCAAGGGACCAGTCGAGTTGTTTTACGTAAGAATGATTTATTCCCAGAATAACGTTGTTTACTTGATAACGGGCATCAATTTCAATGCCTCCAAGTTTGAGATTTCCCACTAAGTCAGAACATTTTTCATTTGCGTTCCAGGCAATAACGTCAAGTTGATTATAAAAGCAGGATGTAGTCATCAGTAAATGCTCCCCTTGCAGCCTGGTATAGATCAACTCGTAACCGGTGAGAACTTCCGGATTTGACTTGTTGCCTTCCAGGTGTTCCACCAGAAGCTGTTCTGCAGTATTCATGCGGTTAGATTTCTGGAAGATAAGTTTAACGATATTTTGCCTGTTAAGCTCTGATATCAGAGCAATACGTGGAGAGAATAAACTCTTGGAATAAGTGTCTTTATCTTCGCGTCCGGAAAGCAGAACTGTTAATTTGGGATGTAATTTCAGAGTTGCCTCCCCTAAGATGGAAATCATGTTTGTTGACCAGCCTTTACCCACAAAATAGCCTTCGGTTATACCTCCCTTTCCTCCATACAGATTAGAGTCAGTGCCACTGATAATATTACCCCTATCGCCCAGCCTCATCTCTTTCTCATTTTTACCCCATTCCGGTCCCCAAGTGGTATGAGAACCTTCAAATCCCAGAGTAACTTGATACTTGCTGTTAATTTTCAAAGAGGCAATAATACGGGTTAACAACTCGTCTTCGGAAAAGCTGGCATTCTTGTTTCTCACACTGTTAGGATCAGCAAGTTGGCTTTGAATATCCAGCGGGACGCTGTCTGCTTCTGTATAATATGTTGGAGGTTTGCCCCGTCTGTTATTCTCGGAATCCCAGGAAAAAGATGACTTCAATTGCAGACCTTCCAACACTTGCTGGAATTTATGAATATTTTCCAGAGCTATCGTGAAATGTTCATCTTTAATTTTCAGGCTGTTGGTGAAATCGCTATAGATGGGCGCGTCTCCATCTAAACCTGTTTGCAGCTTCTTCTTCACGTAAACGCTGTATCCTGCCGGAACAGGCGCTCCTGAGTTAACGTAACGCACGCTGGCTTTCCACCCCTTGCTGAAATTACATTCTGAGTAGAATTTGTATTGAGGATCATCAGCAAAATCTCTGAAATAATCCTGCTGCGGATCATTATAATAGGCAGAATTTACAAAACCAGAACCCATATATCCTGATTTCAGCCAGGATGCCGAAGTATAAAAGCCTTTGGGTGAAATGCCACTTGTCCTTGTGCAACTTCCGTAAACATAAAGATCAAAATTATCCTTCTTAAAGCCATGGCTGATATTGATGCCCTGAGAATTGTATTCGGAAATGTAATTAGCATTTACTCTCGTTCCTTCCGAGGATGAAGCATTCCTGGTAACAATATTGATAATGCCCATTATTGCCCCGGGACCATGTGTTACGGAACCGGGACCTCTAATGACTTCGATCTTGGCAATATCACCCAAATCCCAGTTCTCTAATTCAGACATTGCTCCATTGTGCGCCTTCTGGTTCATATTTCTTCCGTTTACCAGCACCAGCAGCTTATAATTTCTATCTGTGATTATACCACGGATACCCGGATGAGGACCCTCACCATGATAACGCCAGAGCGCTCCCGGCACATAAACTTCCAGCAAATCGTAAATGTTTCTGGCGGGTGTGTTTTTGATATCTTCTGCAGTGATAATCGTTAACGAAAAGGGGAGTTTTGATAGTTCCATCCCTGATAGCGTCCCGATTTCAATCTCAATGTTCATCAATTCTTCCAAAGACATGGCAAATAACTTTTCCGGATTTGTGACTTCCTCTCCATAAGCAAAAAAACTTGAAAATAAAAAAATAATAAGCAGTAATTGAACTTCCTTCAGCATCTTGACCTCCTTTAGGATAAGACCCTGTCTCTCATATAATTCTGCGTCGGCAGTAACTCGAATATTTCGATGTCATTCCAATCATAAACGTTCCCTGGAGTATTATGGTTGTTAATACTCTGTTTAAAAACTATATGAAAAATTTGTAATGTCAAACACTATCTTGTTTTTCAGTTGGCATTCCCTCGAAATAAATTTGAAATCGTGATCTCGCTCAGTTGAGGCGTACAAGGGGCAGACCTATGTGTCTGCCCTTTATAATCGGAATATCGAATACAAATCCAAATCATAGTATAAATGTGCAAGAGGGTAAACACGCCGGTTTATCCCTACCCTTAGGAAGCACACCTTAACTATATATAGTAGATTATATAATCTATTATGCTAAAATTAACGGGGGGCCAGATTTTTTAAATAAATGGCTTTAACGAGAAATAGAAGACAGCGCCCTTATCAACTTCTGCTTCCACGTGTATATCTCCTCCATGCTTGCGGATGATCCTTTGCACGATGGACATTCCCACGCCTGAGCCTTCAAATTCTTCATTAGAATGCAGACGTTGAAATACGCCGAAAATTTTGTCGGCATATTTCATATCAAAACCCACACCGTTATCTTTTACATAGTAAAATCCGTCATCAGTGCAGCCGATTTTTATGAGGGCGTTTTCACATCTGCGCGTAAATTTGAAGGCATTGGAAAGCAGATTAACAAAGGCAATTCTTATCAAACCGGTATCACAGAATGCTGGAGGCAGTTTATCTATTTCCATCTCAATTTGACGTTCCGGATTTTGCTTTTTTAACTCATCAAATACATCTTGAACAATTGGCATCAAGTCTGTTTCGCTAATATTGAGTTGCCCTCTGGTAATGCGTGAAAATGCGAGAAGATCATTAATAAGCTGATTCATATATTTAGTATTTTTTCTGATATGAAACAATAATTCATTGGCATCTTCGCTGAGCTTATCATGGTAATCTTCATAAAGGATCTGTGAGAATCCGTCAATAGCACGCAGAGGCGCCCGTAAGTCGTGCGAAACCGAATGTGAAAAAGAATTCAGATCTTCATTGGCAGTCAGCAGCAGCCGGTTTGAATCTGCGAGTTCCTGACGAGCTTCATTAACGTCTTCTGCCAGAAATTCCAGAGATTTCATCATCTTCATAACGCTGTCTTTCTGTTTCTCTAATTCACTGGTGCGTTTCTTGACCAGTTCCTCCAGATTTTCCCGATGAGATCTTAGTTCTCCTTCTTCCTTTTTTTGCCTGGTGATGTCACGTAAAATTCCCAGTGAGCCTTGAAATTCACCTTTCTCAGAAATGATGGGAGTGGAAGTAACTGTAATCAATCTTTTTCCTCCGTTTCTTCCGATTATCTCCAGTTCAAACCGGCTTGATCTACCCTCTTTTCTAATGATAGTTTCATTCAGAACCTGTTGAAACGCTTCCGGTGTCGTAAATTCTTTTAAACTTTTCCCGATTATTTCTTCCTTAGAGCATCCGAAAATATCTGCCGTTGCCTGATTGGCAAAGATAAATGTTTCGTTATCATCAACAGAGCAAATCCCTTCTTCTAAGTTCTCTACCAGAGTACGATACTTTTCCTCGCTTTTTTTAATAGTATCCTCTGCCTGCATCCGTTCAGTGATATCAATTAATATTCCTCTCATACCGACAGGATTATTATTTCTTATGATAACATTTGTATAGGTTAATACGGGAAATGTAGCGCCATCCTTTCTCAAGGCAGTTAATTCGATACTTCCCAAATCCTTTCCCTGTAAAATGTTTCTGGTGTTTTCCAATGCTCTTTCATGATCATCCGGAATTATAACCTGCAGAAAATTCACACCTTCATCTAACATTTCCTGTGTGTATCCAAACATCTCGAATGCCTGCCGGTTTACGTATGTAAGATTTCCTTCAGTGTCAGTTTCATAAACTGCCTGCGGCAACATATCTGCCAGTTCCCGGAATTTATCTTCACTTTCCAGTAAGGCTGTTTCAGAACTTTCACGTTCAAGCTCAGATTTCTCGAGTTCAGTAATTCTCTCTTTTAACTGAGCAATCTCATCTAAAAGCTGTTCTTTCTCTTCATCAATTTTTTTCATTTCTCTTGTTATCTCTTACGAGTCTCGAATTTCGAATCTCGAATCTCGATTCTCGTCTTTCCCATCTTTCATCTTTCATCTTTCATATTTCATCTTTAATGCTTTAACTTCATCCCTAAGTTCCTTAATGCGAAATTCTCTGCCCACAAAAACCTTATTCATATTTTCCAGATCAGCTTTCTGCTCTTCGAGTTTATGAGTACGATCTTTAACAATCTTTTCCAGGTTATCACGGTGTTTTTTCAGTTCCTCCTCCGTTTGCTTGTGTTTGCGGATTTCCTGCTCCAGTTCTTCAGTTCTTTCTTTGATCTTTTCTTCGAGAAGTTTTTTGTTTTCAGTAAGGTTTGCTATATCCTGAGCTTTCTGCTTCAGATCAAAACGAGATTGCATGTTTGCCAATATACGGCTGTTATCTTCATTATAGAGGAGATGTCTTTTATCTGCAAAGCGTTTGTGAAATTCCAGAGCTTCTTTATATCTTCCTTCCTGTTCCAGAGCGCTGCTGATATATTGTAATCCATCTTTCTCAAGTTCTTTGAAATTACCCGCTTCAGCAATCAGCAAACCTTCTTCCAGATATTTTTTTCCTCTTTCTATCTCGCCATTCTCCATAATACAATTACCCATCTTCAAAAGCGTTGAGGAAAGTACATAATTGGATTTCAATTTCCTCCTGATATCAAGTGCCTTCTGGTAATATTTTTCCGCTTCAGCGTACTTTTTCTGTTTCTGGTAAACGAAAGCGCTATCACAAAAAGAATAGGCAATTCCCTCCTGGTCAGCCATTTTTTGACATATCGACAGCGATTTCTCGTAAAATTCCAGAGATTTATCATAATCTTCAAGTTGTAAATAGCAATTACCAGTATTAATTAGTATAACGCGTCTGACATTATCTCTGTTTTCCACACCTTCGAGAAGTTTCATTGCTTCCAGATTAGTTTCGAGAGCCTTCTCAGTTGCACCTGTCTGTCCATGAAGCATAGCAATATTATTTAGTAAACCAGCTATTCCTGATACATTATTCATCTCCTTTTCGAGCTTGAGAGATTCCTGGTAATTGGGAAATGCTTCCACATAATCACCAAGCTGGAAGTGAACAGTACCAATACCTCTCAAGGCGAGAGATTCTCCTTGTCTGTTGTCAATCTCACGAGCAAGTTGCAGCGCTTCTTTAAAATATTCCAGGGCAGTGACCGGTGATTGAGCTAAATATGCGACTGCAAGCTGGTTCAGGATGTCCACTTTTTCTGAATTAGAGACATTCTGCAATTGCTCCAGCTTAGATTTCAGTCCTTCTTTTATATCTAAATCTGCTTCTTCTTTCACTTTCAATCCTTAATCCTTAATCCTTAATCTCTTCCCCTTCTCTGTTCACTGTTCACTGTTCACTATTCACTTTCTTCTTTAATTCTTTAACTTCTTCCCTAAGCTCTTTGATGCGGAATTCTCTTCCGACAAAGACTTTATTCATATTTTCGAGATCGGCCTTCTGAGCTTCAAGTCTTTCTGTGCGTTCTTTCACCAGTTTCTCCAGATGATCACGGTGTTTTTTCAATTCTTCTTCTGCCTGCCTGCGTTCCGTGATGTCGCTGACAACATGCACTGCTCCCTCAATGCGTCCATTATCATCAAAAATAGGATCTACAGTAACTTCCAGCCAGCGACTGTTTGAGTAGAAAGTCATAAATTCCTTCTGTTTACTTAATTTCATACGTTGCAGGGGGCAATTATCAATGTGACTATCCAGACCATGAACAATTTGGTAGCAGTGTTTTTCTGCCATCTCCCGCTCTGTTATATCCAATATTTTAAATGTAGCGGCATTGCACTGCTTAAAATAGCTGTCAGCAGATATAATGCACACGGAGTCGCTCATAGCATTAAAAGTGATTTGCCATTTTTTGGCAGCTTCCGCTATTGCTTCTTCTGCCCGTTTGTGCTCTGAGATATCAATGAAATTCAGGATGTAAATGTCTTTATAGAGCTTAAATACGGTCAAACTGAGGATACGGTCAAAAATCGGGAGATATTGATTATAACTTACAGGTTGTCCCTCAGTTGTTGCCGGATGATACTTTTTGAGCAATTCTGCAATTTCATCGAGCCGGCAGAAATCTGATGCCTTTTTCCCGGCAATATTTGTCAGATCAAAGCCAGTATGAATAGACGCTGCTTTATTTCCCTGCAGGAATACGGCATCAATTGCCTTATTGCTCTCGTCTCTGATAAGGCGGCAGATTACTATCCCGAAAGGTGAATTTTCATAAAGGCTCCGGTAACGCAGTTCATTTTCCATAAGCGCTTCCTCAGCCAGCTTACGGGAAGTAATATCACGGGCAATATATAATACGGTTCTCTCGGTTTTGGGAGTTGCTCGTCCTTCAAACCACACTGTAGCGCCATTTAATTCCAAAGGATATTCAATTGTGCGTATTTCCTTATTATCAAGGCATTCGCGGATAAAAGCCAGGAACATGTCTGCTTCCAGCTTCGGAAACACATAATGAACCGTTTTACCAATTACTTCATTGGGAGGTTTTGCCATCAGCTCTGGCGCCGTAGGAGCAATATTCAGGTAGGTGCCATCATAGTCCATCTCAAACACGATATCCTGCATAGCGTTAAACAAAGCCCTTAAATTATTCTCGCTTTCCCGTAAAACTGCTTCAATATTATGGCATTCGACTTTAGCTTTCTCAAAATCCGCTATTGTCTCTTTCAAGCGTCTGTTTTCTTCTAAAAGCGACTTTCTACTCAGATTGCTGACATTCATTTGCACCTTCTTTCATCCTTAGTCTCTTCCCTGTTCACTGTTCACTGTTCACTGTTCACTATTCACTGTTCACTTCTTTACTTTTTCTTCTCACGTCTCCCGTCTCACTATTCCCTTTTAATCTCTTTATCTCATCCCTAAGCTCTTTGATGCGAAATTCCCTGCCTACAAAGAGTTTATTCATTCTTTCCAGATCTTTTTTTTGTTCCTCGAGTTTTTGAGTACGCTCGTTAACAAGTTCTTCAAGGTGTTCCCGGTACTTTTGCAGCTCCTCTTCTGCAATTTTACGATGCGTGATATCACGGACAAA
The DNA here is from genome assembly GCA_021736135.1 of Candidatus Cloacimonadota bacterium. Taxonomy (GTDB): domain Bacteria; phylum Cloacimonadota; class Cloacimonadia; order Cloacimonadales; family TCS61; genus JAIPGO01. The sequence continues at coordinate 66,847 of JAIPGO010000004.1, read as the reverse complement.
TTCCACAACTCCGGTTATCTCATTCATGACTTTATCCCTGATGGGATAACTGAAAAGTTCGATCCAGTTAACTTCCGAATCCTTTGGTCCAGAAACAATTTCCCATTCAGTTTTCCCCGTTTGCATACAGCGCAGGGAAGGACAGGCTTCACAAATTTCGTTGCATAGATGATATGCCTGGAAACATTTTTTCCCTTCCAGGGGCAGTTGATCTTTATACCATTCTTTCATTACATAATTTACGTGCTTTATGGTTAGGTCTTTTCCTAAAACGCTGATGCCATCCTGAACACTGCTCATTATGTCACTTAAAAGTTCCTGGTTCTTTTTTAATTCAAGTTGCACCTTCTGCTGCTCTGTAACATCAACGAAATCAAGTATATAAATGTCTTTGGAGAGCCGGAATACGGTTAGATTTAACTGGCGGTTAAAGGCAGAAAAATAGTGAGAATGATTGACGATATTTGCATTGGTTAAAATAGGCTGAAAAACGTTGATCAATGCTGCGAGCTCCTCTGGTGTGCAGAAATCCGAGCCCCTTTTACCAATGATATTTTCCTCGCTGATACCGGCATGTTTAAAAGCTGCCTGATTAGCCTGCAGAAATTCCAGATCAACTGTTCTTTCATTACTGTCTCTGACGGGCTGACAGATAATTATGCCGAAAGGTGAGTTTTCATAGACTCTGGTATATTGGCTCTCTCGTACTCGCAACTCTACTTCTGTTTCTTTTTTAGCTGTAACATCTCGGGCAATATATAAAATGGTATCTTTCGTTTTGGGAGTTGCTCTTCCTTCAAACCAGTGTGTTTTACCATCCAGAACAAGAGGATATTCAATCGTCACCTGTTCATTACTGTCCAGGCAATGGCGGATAAAAGCCAGGAATCTGTCAGCTTCCGGCTTGGGAAAAACGTAATGCAGCGTTTTACCGATCACTTCGTCGGGAGGTTTTGCCATCAGGTCCGGCGAGGTGGGAGCAATATTAAGGTAAGTACCATTATAATCCATCTCGAAAACGATGTCCTGCATAGCATTAAAAAGCGTCCTCAAAGTATTTTCACTATTCCGCAGGGCGTTTTCTGCCTGTTTCCTTCCCTGCGCTTCTTTCTCTAACTCAGTAACCTGCTTTTTTAGGTCTTCTATCTCTAACAGAAGTTTCTCACGGGCAATATCTACCTTCTTCATCAGATGCCTCTTCTTAAGTTAAAAAACGGATATCAGCCACGTCGTAAACTACAAAAGGACAGTAGGATACTTACTTTACCAAGTAAAACTCTGATCAGGTCTAGCCGGACAAACCAATTATCGAAAGAGCAGATCAATGAATAAAAATTATGGATGTGTTCCTCTTGATATCAATAGTCACAAAAGAGTAGAACATGCCAAAATTCTCCACATAGCCTTCATTGCTGATCTTCTCCCAGTTCCTACCGTCAATGTTTACACTCAAGGTAAGTTCTTCCGAAAAACGGCAGTTTTTTAATAGATCCGGAGGTAAAACGTAATAGGCATAATTCGGATAGCTTTGATCACTCTGCAGCCGGATGAGTTCGTAAGCACGTTCTTCCTGATAGGCAAACATTTTGAGAGGCAGGATCACATCTTCTGGTGCTTTCAGTGAAATAGTCCATAAAATGCCATTGGGAAATTCCCGGCTGTGCAAGGCGACATCCATCGTTAAGGTTTCTTCATTGGAAGTAAAAACCGTTGGTATTTCTGAACTGTCATAAGCCAGGGGACGCTGATTATCACTAGTACGCTCCTGATATACCGTAAATGGCGGCACGGCACAGCTAAAAACGAATAAAGCTAATAAAATCAATATCAAATATTTCATTATAACCCTCCGGTAAAATAACGTAACTTAATGAAAAGATGTCAAGAAAAGAAGTGAGACCGGAGAGGAGAAACGGGAGACAGCGACGGTTATCCTTTAAACCCACTTTGGGCAACAGGATTTCACAAATAGCCCAGGTTTCTGGCACAGAGAAAGTTACAAAATGATCATAAATATCAAAAAAATCCTCATCATTTCTCCAATCATATTGGGAAAATCATAATGTGTCCATTTATTATATTTTTATAAAGGGCAGACACGCAGGTCTGCCCCTACGGTTTTCATTACGAGTCCCGAGTCTCTATTCTCGAATTTCCAATCACTTCAATAATACTTTCTTTTTCATCTGATTGAAGCAGTCACCTCAGCCGAATTTGAGCTGTATCCATAATAGAACTGTGATCTTTGCCACAGAGGAAAGCAATTATTCTCTCTTCTCTCTACGCATCATCAGCCCCTATTTGTATTATAGATGATACAATGGCAAAAATAAATATAAGAGTGATATTTAACTTTATGAGACTGTTCAACATCAGGCACTTTTTTTTTCAATATTTATACTGAATAAAATCAATAATACTGCACCGGTTTATGTTTTCTTGACAGAAAAGGCTTAAGTTGGTTTAGTTATTGAGCATTAAGTGAAGTGTCTCTGGTCTTCTATTTTTCTTTTCCCCGTAGGGGATAATTAGTTGTAGAAAATGACAAAATAATCCACCCCCCCTCGACCGGCGGAGCCGGTCAAGGGGGGGGGAAGATTAAAATCTTTTTCTACAAATAAATAAGCCCTACGGACTAATTAATATTCCCTCAACTTTCTCAGTAAAAATTAGTTTTGTCAATTCTGCCTATCTGAGAATTAATTTAATAATGGGCACCTTTTTCATAAAAAGTTGCCAGATATTCAAACCTGATAAAGTTTTAGATTGAACAGTCACGCAACACCAATCGGGCCTTCCTGAAATCCGGAACTTGACAAATGCTCTACAGATTTAAATATATAAATCGGAGGTAAAATGGATTATTCATTATTACGTATAGAGCTGGAAAAACAGTTCACGCAGGAGATCAAGGAAAGTCTGCGGGTGGAACTGATCGAGAAACTTTTGGAAAAAGCCAAAATAGACCGGGAAGATTCCCTGAACAAGATATTTAAAGGCATATATTTCAAGGTAACGGAAAATTTCTGCAAAAACATCTGGGAAGCCTGTCAGGAAGCTCAGAAGCGCACCGGCTATGAAGGCACTATTGACTATTTTGTGGTTAATTCCCCCGAATATAACGCATTCTGCATCGAAACCGATAGAGTTGAAGATCCGCATATAATCTGCCTGAATTCCGCTCTGGTAAAGGATTTTACCCATGAAGAACTGCTCTTCATCATCGGGCATGAGATCGGGCATTTGTGGACGGGCAGCAGGAAACTTTCCGATGTTATTCAGTTCATTTTCAATGAAAATAAAGAAATTCCCATTTATTACCATAACCGCATCATGTATTGGCAGCGACTCTCGGAATTAAGCGCTGACCGGTTTGGGCTTCTTGCCTGTGGAGAACTGGAACCGGCAGTCAGCAGCTTTTTTAAACTTACTTCCGGACTGGACTGGCGGGAGCTGGGCATTAACATACGCACCTATATCGATAATAATAATGAACTTCTGGAACATTTAAAGGGAGAACAGGGTTTTGATGAAAGCACCCACCCCATAAATCCCGTCCGGGTGAAAGCTTTGCAGCTATTTTCAAAATCGCAGTTATTTCAAAGTGCTATGAAAAAAGATGAACTGATCGCTGATGAAAAACTCGAAGATAAGATCAGAATGATCGTGGAAGAACATACTGCTCTGGCAGATGGCATTAATCTGCAGCGTATGATGTTCATGGCAACCGGCGGACTCATCGTCAGTAGTTGTGATGAAAAAGTGGATGCCGATGAGGTTGACCGGATCATCAGCTATATTTCACAATACACGCTTTTCCCCAAGAAATTCCTGGAAGAAATCCTCAAAGACCAGAAAAATATTCAGAAGAAATTTGTTGATTCCATCAAAAAGATTCTGGCAGACAGCCCCCTGGAACGGGAATCTATGCTGAAATACCTGCTCGAAATTGCCATCTCGGATAATGACATAAATGACAAGGAATTCGATCTGCTGGTCAATATCGGGATAAATATACTCGGTTATAGCGAAAAGGAAGCCGCCCAGATTCTCGCCGCAGGGCTCTATACACAGTTTATACCACGCGTGTGAGTAATTAATTATTATCAATAATTAATGATGCAAAGATTAAAAATATCAGGAAATATATCATAGAACTGATGTTCTAATTCATCTGGCTAAGTTTATAAACAAATAGAAATGATTTCAGGAAGCCAATCGGCGCTGCCCGGGATGTACAAGATGAGGTAGATTGCTGTATCAAATAATGTTACAGAGATTTTCAGTAAAATGAGCATTTTGAGAGTAAGAAACAGTTACGGAATCTGGATTGAGTAGAAAAAGTTGGACCGTATATATAATTCATCATGGATTGTGGACGGTGGGCAGCGCCGAAGGGGAGCGTAACATCTTTTTCTACAGATAAATAAGTCATTCGGACTAAAATTGTACCTGATTCACCTTTTATATAAAAAGTATTGTCAATTATGATAATTCTGTATAAAGCACAGCAGATGTGCATTTTTTATCTTCGTTTTAATAATTTAGGCTATTATATAAGGAGTTACAATAAACAGTGGAACTGTTAATTATAAACTATTGAAATACTGTAAGTTGGATTTTATTTCGACAAAATTGTGAACCACCAGGCAAATATCAAGTAGAATTGCTGAATTGACATAAATTACTTGATATAAAGCAAATAACTCCAGATGAATTTTATAGTTAAATTCATTAATCTTAATCTATTAGGGAAAGTGGTCTAAAAGTAAATTCAGGTAATAATTAACCTTATTTTCTCTATCCAAATATCTTTCAGGCAAAAGATATTCAGGGACTCGACATTTTTGGCTTGTATTACTTGTGTCGAGTTCATTCCCCATACTGTGTATTGGTGAATACCCACTTAATGTAGAAAAAAATGCGTTTCATTGAAATATTTCTGTCTTATTTTTCAATTACTTACGATATTTTACAGTTAAAAGCGGGGAAAAAGACTTGACAGATATGGTGTGTTGGGACAATAGGACACCGTGTGATATGTAACTTAACATGGGGAATTCGTTAAGTTGAAAAGAGCTATTTTTTGGGGATTGAATCCACTTGTGCAAGGCGGGTTAAAGAGGGTAAACACACAGGTTTGCCTGTACGCTGCCCGGCAGTGGTCACATTTATTATTTTGGATAAAATATTGAAAATTTAAAAATATAAATGCCGGAGGAATCATGGCAGGGATTTTAAAGATCGAGAATTTGAACAAGACTTATGGTAGTGACGTAAAGGCTTTGATTGATATTGATCTGGAGATAGAGCCGGGGATGTTTGGTTTATTGGGGCCTAACGGTGCGGGTAAATCAACCTTAATGCGAACGATTGCGACTTTGCAGGAGCCGGATAGCGGCAGCATCAGATTTGGCGAACTGGACGTGGTTAATCAGAAGCAGGAGATACGGAAGCGTCTGGGTTATCTGCCGCAGGAATTTGGATTTTATCCGAAAGTGACGGCCTGGGATATGCTGGAACATTTTGCCTCCTTAAAGGGTATTTCCAGTCATAAGGAGCGCAAGGAAGAAGTGGCGGCATTATTACAGAGAGTTCATTTATTTGAGCACAGGCGTAAGAAACTGGGAGGATTCTCCGGTGGTATGCGGCAGAGATTTGGCATAGCGCAGGCGCTTCTGGGAAATCCTGAACTGATCATAGTTGATGAACCAACGGCAGGTCTAGATCCGAAGGAGCGTAATCATTTTCATAATCTTCTTTCAGAGATTGGGGAAAATAAGATAGTGATCCTTTCCACGCATATAGTGGAAGATGTGAGTGAGTTATGCAGCCGGATGGCTATAATTCATAAGGGCAGAGTGATGATGGAAGGTAATCCGCTGGAAGCGATTGCTGTTATTCAGGATAAGATGTGGAAGAAGCTGATCGAAAAGAGTGAACTGGTGGAATACAGCCGTCAATACCGGATAAGTTCTACACGTCTGCAGGCAGGCCGTCAGCAGATCAACGTGTTTTCTGAAGAACAGCCGGGAGGTGGTTTTGAGCGTAAGTCAGCCAACCTGGAAGACGTATATTTCACGACCATACCCCTTGAAGAGATGGAGGCATAATGTGGTGGGATGTATTCCGGTTTGAGTTCAAGTTCCGATTTCAGAATATTTCCACTTATATATACATCGTCATATTCTTTCTATTAGGCGTATTATTGACTAATATAATGGGTGGTGCTATCAGCGGAACCAGGGTAATGATGAGTTCCGAAAAAGTACTTTTAAACTCGCCATTTTTAATAATGCTGCTGGTGACCATGTTTGGGCTGTTAGGACTTTTTATCACGGCATCAATGATGGGTTTCAGTATTTACCGTGATTTTGAGTATAACATATATCCGCTGTTTTTCACGAAGCCGGTCAGCAAATTTGCCTATTTATTGGGCAGGTATTTAGCCAATGCTCTCATCGTCACGTTCATTCTGGTGGGGATAGGAGCAGGTATGCTGCTGGGACAATTCTGTCCCTGGCTGAATAAGGAGCTATTTGGAGCTATTCATCTCAGCTATTACCTCTGGCCCTACGTGGTGAATATATTACCGAATGTATTATTTACGGGAGCGATATTCTTTTCCCTGGCATTTGCCACGCGCAGGATGCTGCCGGTATATATTGGTGCTATCGTGCTTTTCGTGGGTTATTTTATAGGACTTGCTTTGTTTGAAAGTTTAGATACCAAGGGATTGGCAGCGTTATTAGACCCCATGGGAATGAACGCCATAGGAGAGGCAACAGAGCATTTTTCAGTGGTGGAGCGAAATACGAGGCTGGTACCTTTCAGCGGTTATTTACTCTGGAACCGGGTGCTCTGGTTAAGTGTGGGTGCGATTTTAATGCTAATCACTTACCTGCGTTTTCAATTCAGCCAAACACTGGTAAAGAGCGGGAAAGTGAAAAAAAGCAGCGAACCAGTATTTGAGAGCCGGAAGCTGCCTCAGGTGACACAGCGTTTTGGCTGGGCGCAGGAATGGAAGCAGTTTATCAGTCTTGTAAAACTGGAATTCCGGGAAATAATCGGGAGCGCCGGATTTATTACAATAGTCTTTGCAGGTATAATTCTGCTGGTAGTATCCGTATTCCAGAGTGGGAAAATGTATGAGACGGAAGTGCTGCCATTGACCTATAATGTATTAGCTGTAGTCAATGGTAATTTCAGATTGATGTCACTGATCATATTACTGGTATTTGCCGGTGAGACTTTATGGAAAGCACGGGAGCATAAACTGGATGGAATCCTGGAAAGCCTGCCGGTACCGGAATGGGTAACGATGTTTTCCAAGTTCAGTGCTCTGCTGCTGGTGCAATTAATTCTTTTGATCCTGGCAAGCAGTATGGGGTTGCTCTATCAGGCTGGCAAGGGTTTTACGGCATTGAATTTTAGTTTATATGCGGCCAATATAGGCTTGAGCCTGGCAGATGCGGCATTACTGGCTACTCTGGTTTTCGTGGCACATATTATGGCAAATAACAAGTTTACCGGTCATGGGCTTGCCATTGGACTTTATATATTATTCCAGTACATCGGACTGCTGGGGCTTGAGCATCCGCTATTTCATTACGGCAAAGGCGGAGGCTGGGTATATTCGGATATGAACGGTTTTGGCACGATGCTGGAGAAATGGGGTGTTTTCCGGATTTACTGGGGATTTCTGGCTGTGCTGCTGCTGACGGCAGGATTGCTGTTTTATCCGCGGGGCAACGATAGAGTATTTAAAAAGCGCTGGCTGATAGCCCGGCAGAGGCTTAACCAGCCGATGCTGTTCTTAATAATATTGCTGGCAGTGGGATTCATCGGGATGGGTTCCTATATATATTATAATGAAAACGTATTGAATGATTTCAAGCGCAACAAGACCAGTGAAAAGGAAAGAGCATATCTGGAGAAGAAATATAAGCATTATGACGGTATAGCTCAACCGCGTTATACTGATGTTTATGTGCAGGCGGATATTTTCCCGGAAGCCAGTATAGCGGAGATACATGGAATAATGCAGGCAGAAAATAAAACTGACTCAGCCATTGATTCCCTTATAGTAGTATTAAATACTGATATTGACTATGAGTATTTCGATTTTAACCGTGCTTACCGGGCAAATGTGAAAGATGCGGATTTCGGATTTTACACCTATAAATTTTTAGAACCGCTGCAGCCGGGTGAGAAGATCGAGATTGAATATAACTGCACGATTGCCAGGAAAGGCTATAATTCTATAACTTCCGTAGTGCATAACGGGACATTCTTCAATAGTATGGAGTTTTTCCCGCATCTGGGTTATAGTGACGGGTATGAACTGCTGAGTGAAGAAAAGCGGAAAAAATATAACCTCCCGGAAAAGCCCCGCATGGCGTTAGTGGATGATGAAAACGCGAGAATGAATAACTATATCAGTGATGATGCTGACTGGGTGAATTATGAGGCTGTTGTATCTACTGCGGCAGAGCAGACGGCAATCACACCCGGTTACCTGGAAAGTGAATGGGTAGTGGATGGCAGGAGATATTTTCATTATATTATGGACCATCCCGTGCTGAATTTCTTTTGCTATGTTTCAGCAAAGTATGAAGAGAAACACGAGATATGGACAGGAAAGCATGGGGAAGAGGTGGAACTCACAGTATATTATGACAGCCTTCATCCCTATAATATAGAGCGAATGCTGGTAGCTCTGCAGAAGGGGCTGGATTATTATACTGCCAACTTGGGAGAATATCCGGACAGACAGGTGAGAATACTTGAATTTCCGCGTTATTCTGCCTATGCCCAGAGTTTTGCCAATACAATACCATATTCAGAAAGCGTGGGATTTGTGGCAGATGTGAAGGATGGTGCGGAAAATATTGATTATCCATTCTGGGTTACAGCTCATGAACTGGCGCATCAGTGGTGGGCACATCAGGTGATTGGAGCAAATGTGCAGGGCTGCGTGCTGATGAGCGAAGCACTGGCTCAATACAGCAGTCTGATGGTTATGGAAAAGAAATATGGTAAAATGATGATCGGTAATTTTCTCAAGCACGAGTTAAGCTCATATCTGATGGGGCGTGGGGGAGAATCAATAAAGGAACAGCCTTTGTACCTGGTGGAAAACCAGCAGTATATTCATTATAACAAAGGTGCAATCGTGATGTATGCTTTGCAGGATTACTGTGGGGAAAAGGCGGTCAATAAAGCGCTGGCTGATTATATTAAAGCAACAGCCTGGCAGCAGCCACCCTACACAAATTCTATGGAGTTTATGGAATATATGACACCCATTGTGCCGGATTCTCTGAACTATATTCTTGATGACTGGTTCCGCAGGATAACTCTTTATAACAATAAAATTATCAAAGCGGAAAGCAATCAGCTTGATACCAGGAAATACGAAGTAAAACTGGAAGTGGAAACTGCCAAATTTTACGCTGATGGACTGGGAGAAGAAACAGAAGCAGAGATGAATGATTATGTGGAAATAGTAATTTTTGGTAATGCCTATGTGAACGGGGAACAGAAAGAGAAACCAATCTACAGGCATAAACATCGCTTAACCGGCGGGAAGCATGAAATTACCATATTTACAAGAACGCGTCCCACCAGAGCCGGAATTGACGGCTTATATAAGTTGATTGACAAAAATCTCTGGGATAATGTAATAAAAGTGAATGACAAGAGTGAAGCGATTGGATCAGAGACAGAAGGCGGTGGTATAACCATTGGCGCTGAAATAAGTAATTAAGGAGAGAAAATGAAAAGAATATTAATGTTGATTATTCTACTCACGGTGTCCATCCTCGCAGCAGATAATCAGGATGACCAGCTTTGGCAAAAAGCCCAGGAAATAGCGCGTGCTAACTGGAACTGGGTGGCCGGAGTTATTGAAATAAGAGTAGCGGCATTGGATGAGGACGGTGAAGAAATGATGCCTACTGATCTGATGTTCAGTTACGAACTCGAAGATGGAGAGATTACAGGTTATTACGATGGGGGGAAAAGAATGGATAGTCTGGTTCCGGAAAGTGACCAGATGGTTCAGGAGATGCTGAAGCAGGATATGACTCCGGACAGTGCTTCCATTTTTCTAAATGACGGAAACTGGAATCTGCAGGTGACAAGAACCGGAATTGAAAAAAAGATCAGAAAAATGAACTGTGTGGAGTTTTCATATACCTGCCAGCAACCGGATGAGGACGGTATGATTATTCCTGTGCAGGGAAACATCTGGCTGGACAGTGAAACAGGAGCACCAGTCTATGATGAACAATCCATGCAGCCTCCGGTTGATATGGTGAAGGGGATAACGAATAAAATTACTTATAATTACAAAAAAGGAGACTGGACAGTGAAAAGCATTGAGAGCATAACATCCGTGGAAGCGATGGGGCAGTCAATGCAGATGAAGAATAAAATGGATTTCAAGAAATACTGGCGCTACAAGCCAGAGGGATTTTAATTACCGTTCAGGAGGTATTTGCGAACTAATGAGCTATCTTTGTATCTGCCAAAGAGCACCATCAGTTTGATGCGCATTTTCTGTCCACGCAGGTCTCCGCCCAGGATAGCGCCCATTTTTTTCAGGCTTTTTCCCCCACCTTCATATCCATATTCGGGTAACACTCGTCCGGTATAGGTGCGTGAAACAATCACTACAATGACATCCCTTTCAATAGCGGTTGTGATAGCGGGCAGCAGATTAGGGGGAACATTTCCTCTGCCAAATGCTTCCAGTACGATAGCCTTAGCTCCATGATACAGGGAACATTGCAGATAGCGGTCATCCATTCCGCTGACGCATTTGATCAGATCAATATTTGTTTCTATTTTATCAGTAGGGATTTTCTCCTGAATAATAGAATCGCGGTAGAAGATCACTTTATCCGGTTCAATTATTCCTAAGGGACCATAGGCGAGACTGACGAAGGAATTTGTTTTTCCCGTATCAGTTTTAACAACTTCCCGGGCGCTGTTTATTTCGTCATTCATCACCACCATCACGCCTCCGTTTCGCGGATCATTGGAACAGGCAACCCGCACTGCGCCGACGATATTGCGGGGACCATCCAGACCAAGTTCACTTTCTGACCTCATGGCGGCAGTAAAAACAACCGGTTTATGGGTGGTTACAACCAGTTCCAGGAAATAAGCAGTTTCTTCCAGAGTATCTGTACCATGGGTAATGATTATTCCATCATACTCAAGTATTTTATCTTCCACCAGTCTTGCCAGTTTAAACATTGTTTCCGGAGTAATATAGGGAGAGGGGATATTTGTAAATTCATATACTTCGATCTGGGCAATATCTCGTATCTGGGGGAAATTTCCCAGATACGCAGTCAATTCGTCATTTTGAATGACTCCGAATTCATCATCATACTTCATAGCGATCGTGCCGCCAGTAGTAATGACCAGTAATTTCTTTTTTATCATATTTACCTCGCGGGCAAATTTTGAGCAGACTGAATCCTTGTCAAGCATGCATACCCAGAATTCGGATGTAAATTTGGGCAAGTATCGAACAAAAAGATAAACTGGCATCCCCCCGTTTTATTATTCAGGATATGGTGTAACTTCTTATTTAATAAAATAATATTTAGGATTTATCTCTTATAATTCCCGGTACGTGATATATTTGTATAGCGTAAGGTTGCACCGCAGGTGATACCTTATGTAAAAATTTATCCCTTTCAGGGAAAAGAAACTCAACCGGAATTGATATTTTTATTAAATTTCGGGGGGATGCGAGAACAAAAATGATAAAACATTGACAAAGGTAACAAACAAAATATCTTATCTCTAATATTTGATGAGGATGAATATGAAAAAGAATAAAATGACTCACAGCATAGAAGATTATCTGGAAATGATCTACCTGTTTTCAGAAGAGATAAGAAGTGTCAGAATTACAGATCTTGCAACTCGTATGAATGTTCGTAAGTCATCGATTGTATCTGCAGTAAAAAAACTGGCCGAAGGCGGATTCGTGGAGCATGAGAGATATGGAGCCATCACGATCACAGAAAGTGGCAGAATCCGAGCCCAGGAAGTTTATAATAAACACCGGCTGCTGAAAGATTTTTTTTTGAACATCCTGGGATTACCAGAAAATATTGCTGAAAATGATGCCTGCAATATCGAGCATTATATTAGCGAGCAGACCGTTATAGCGATTAAGGAGTTATCCGCAAAACTGAGCGAAGAAGAAAAAAAAATTGATTTCTAAAAAAAATAGTTTCCTTTTCAGGGAAAAAAAGTTATTATTTATGGAGAAGTTAATAAGGAGGCTAAAATGAAACTTACTCATTTGCCTAATATTGGAAAGATAATGGCAGAGCGCCTGGGAGAAGCGGGTGTTTTTACTGCTGAGGAATTATTTAAACTAGGCAGTAAGGATGCTTTTATGAAGATGGTAGCAGCAGACGATGAAGTATGCATCAGTCTATTATATTCGCTGGAAGGTGCAATTCAGGGTGTACGCTGGCATGATCTTGATCCTAAGCGCAGAGAAGAGTTAAAGAAATATTATTTCAACTGGCGTGACCCCAAGTAAACAAGAATTCTTTTTGGCTATTGAATTCAAAATGAAAGGGGGGTATTAATTTCTCCCCTTTTTTATGTTTTAATTATCAGGTTACCGGTTTTCTACTGAATTAGGATTATTTTCTTTATTTTACTCAGACACAACCCTGAAAGAATCATCTTTTAGAATCATTCTGTTCCAGTTGCTTAAATCAGCGGGTAATAATTTAAGGCATTCGGAAAGTTCCCGATCCGGTTTTTTCCCGATTGCTCCCAGGCAGAAGGAGCCTTGGGAAAAGATTACTTTCAGATAACAGGGTTTCCCTGATTCTTTCAGGTTGAAATAAGTACCTGGTTCAATAGTATCCAGATTCATTATATCACAGGTAAAGAAGAGCAGGGCAATAGTAGTGCCAAAAAAGGTGGAATAAGAGGGCAGGGAATCACTATTTTTTAAGACATTATTCATTTGGAAGGGACAGATGATATTGCCCTTGAAATCACAGAAGAAGGATCTGCGTTCAGACCTTGTTGGCAGGTTATCAATGAATACTATTTTTTGCTTTGGATAAATTGATATATGTGATTCACCGTTTAATTTCAGGCGGATCAGACATTTTTTATTGATCTCATGTGACATCTATGCTCCAGGCTTTTTTAGATATTATAATATGTTAAACACAAAAAACAAGAAATTCGACAAATTAACAGCAAAGAAAAAATTACTTGTCAGATTAAAATTACCGGTTAACTTCTATATTGGTTATCGAAACAGAAAAGATAAGCCCCTGCGGGTTTAAATATAACGACGGGGAAAACCCCGATGTGTGAACGAATTGTTAGTTAATATCGTAAAATGTAATATTGATTATCTTCAACTTTAAGTGGCGTGCAGCAGCACGCCTTTTTTAACCCATTTTTGTTCAATAGGATTGTGAAAGAGTGGTAATCTCGATGTATCGGGATGATTACAGAGAAGTTAGAAAATGATCAGTGAATATTTTTGATATTATTCTCATTTTCTAACTTTCTCTGTGGTCGAAACTTGCCCCTATTTGTAAACTCCTACTATACAAACAGGATTTAATTAAATAAATCACGAAAGGACGTACTGTGTCTGTGTTCTGGAGTGAAGCGCTGATGTGCAAGCTGCTGCCTGACCGATACCAGCAATTCTTTACCTACTGCATTGGCGAACTACATATGACCTTGATGAGTGGAGGTGCTTCTTAAAAAAAAAGTGACTATCCGAATATCTCCGTAAAGTCTAACTCGGTTAAACCGAAACCAAAGAAAAGAAGATTATCAACCACGGACGTCACGAACTGCACGGAAAAAGAAAAGTATTAAGAAAGCCTCTGTTTTGCGAGTGAGACCTCCACAATGGTCGTCTCATTATAGAGCGGGATATTTTTAGTCAACCATTACGGAGGTCTAATGACCATTCGTAAGGTTTTAGCTGAATATTCTGCCAAAAAATGTAAGAATATTATTGTTAAGTGATTACATTAAGAGTACATTGAGAAAATTTGCTTAAAAATATTCATTACAGGGCTGGATTATAAGTGAAACATTTTAAAACGATTATTTTTCATCGATTTTAAAGAGCAATATTCAACTTAAGACGCCAGGAAAGTTTGACCTGCATTCTGCTCTGGCAAAATATTCGGCGAGCCATAGTTAAGTTTCCTGATCTATTCATTACGGGTCGGCAACGGTGTGCGGTTATATGGTGAAACAGGCTGCTGTTAATTGCCGTAAAATTATTTTAATAGCTATCTCATGGCTTTTTCCATGGGACAACAAAGATCAATCTAACGATATTCTGTTAGATTGTGCCTTGTTTTAGCCATGAAAATGCCATGAAATTGTGTAATCCATTGAATATTAGTGTTTTGTGCATTTTTGTTTGAGGACTGGAGAATCAAATATATTAGTCTATCCTACTTTGAGAATATCCCTTCGGAATTAATACATCTTATTTCCACCTTATGAAAAAGTAGTATCATTCTTTCACAAATGATTGTAGAATTAATTATGCGGAGTTGTACGGGTGGTCATTTAAAAAATGGTATTATCAAATTAACCTCTGATCCAGGCTTTTTTAAAACTGGCATCCCCCCGTAATATTATTCCTGATATGAGGTAACTTCTTATTTTATAAAGTAATATTTAAGATTTATCTCTTATCATTCCCGGTACGGGATAAATTTGTATAGCGTAAGGTTGCACTGCAGGCGCTACCTTATGTAAAAAATAAGACACCCCTCCACCCCATCGGTGCTGCGCGCCGATGGGGTGGGGGTCTGGAGTTTGGACATTTTAAGTATTCTCTCATTAGCCCACGACTTTAGTCGGGGGATTAATATTACATACGTTATTTAGTCACTTCAGTGACTTCTATAATAGATTCAATATATTACTAGTTATTTAAACTGTATATAATTGTGGATTCTGAGAACTGACTGAAGTCACTTTCTGTCGATGAAAATCATATAAGCCACCATCTGAAGATGGTGGCTAATGAGAGAGCTATCACTATATATTGCAATAAATTAGTGTCGTAATTTTCCATCTTATGCCCATTAAAACATCTAATATGTCCAAACTCCAACCCCCCATCCCATCGGCGCTGCGCGCCGATGGGATGGGGGATACGCATCATTCATAAGGTAGTCTCGGAGTACCGAGCCAACCTTACGCTATAAAAATACATCCTTTTCAGGGAAATGAAACTTCACAACAGGTGAGATTTTTTGTAAATTTCTGGGGGATGCGAGGGCTTTTTTAAAAACATTGACATTTAGAGGTTATTTCAGATAATATTTTCAAAATTTAAAGAAGTGAGGCTAAGGGATTGGCTGAAAAAAGGAATACGCCCAAAAAAAGGATATTACAGCATCGGAAGAAGAAAACTTCGTCACCAAAATATAATACTGGTGGGCAACCGCGGCGGAGGAATTCATTTGTGAAAACTCTGCGAGTATTATTGTTTATTGTTTTATTGTCGCTTGTTTTGGTTGTTATTATGCGTTATCCTGATCTTGCAGGAATCCGGAAAGTGATTGTGAAACCCCCGGACAGTGATGAAACAGACCTCAACGATATAATTGCAGCCACCTGCAGCTCGATAGGAGTCACGGAAAGTAATTACTCGGTGCAAAATAAAAGTGACCATATTCTTATCAAGGTCGGAATTAATCACAATGAGATGGATCTTCTGCTGGCAAACAGTATCATTACCGGTAAAGTAATGGCAGGGGGTGGGCAGCTAGCAAATGCCAGCGAATCTGCCAATGGCAGTTACCAGCTTCTGGAATTTAAGTCGCCCAAAAATCCCAAACCATATCTGGTGCGTCTTTATTATGGCAATTATGAGAGACAGGGCAAGGAAATATATTTGATCATAGATGATTTCGGGAGTTATAAAACGCCGCTTCTGGATGATTTCTGCAATCTTGATGCAGAAGTGAGTTTTGCTATTATTCCCAATGAGCACTATTATCAGGAAGTAATGCTTAAAGCAGATTCCACACATCATGATATACTGATCCATATCCCTATGGAACCAATAGATATCAAGAATAATGATCCCGGTGAGAAAGCCATTCTGGTGGAGTATTCTCCTGCCCGTATCAAGGAATACACCCGTGAATACATCGAAAAAATACCCCTGGCAGTAGGTGCAAATAACCACATGGGTTCTCTGGCAACATCGATGGAAAAAGTTATGACTCCGGTTTTACAGGTTCTCAAGGAAAACGGTTTATTCTTTATTGATAGTTTTACTACTGCTAATTCTATTGTCGCCAAAGTAGCTGCCCGGGAAATGGTGATGAGTTCGCGTCGGGATTTATTTCTGGATGATTATGACCTTAAACCGTCAACATTAGAGAAAAAACTGGTAAATCTGGATGAAATTGCAGCCAGGAAAGACCAGATCATCGTTATCGGGCATTGCCACAGCAAAGAAAAGTATGATTTTGTGAATGAATTCATTAGAAGAGCCAAGAAGGCGGGTTACCGTTTTAACCGTATATCTAAACTGTTTTCTTCCGGTTCAGAGGTATAAAGTATGATTGATATTATTAAAGCTGCTATCCTGGGGATCATCCAGGGATTAACGGAATTTCTTCCCATCAGCAGTTCCGGGCATCTGATTCTAAGCGAGCATTTTCTAAATTTTAAGATGCCCGGGGTAAGTTTTGAAGTCATGTTGCATCTGGGAACGCTCTTTGCCGTGCTGATTTATTTTCATAAAGATATAATCAATATAATTGGTGCTTTTTTCACAATCAGCAATGACCCGGTTTTTGCTCAGCGTCGCAAAGTGGGCTGGCTGCTTCTGGTAGCAACGATTGTGACAGGTATTATGTATTTCATGTTCAAGGATTATCTGGAGAACCTTTTTAAATCCGGTAATAAGCTGAATCTGTATATAATCTGCATCTTTCTGGGGATTTCCGGTTTTATGAACATCATTTCGGATAAGATCACTAAAAACCGTATCGAAGTGCATAAAATGAATTTCGGCAAAGCAGCAATAATCGGACTTGGGCAGGCTTTTGCGTTGAATCCTGGAATTTCGCGCAGCGGTTCAACCATCACATTTGGATTGCTGGTGGGTTTAAACCGGAAAGATGTGGCAACCTTTTCCTTTCTTTTAGCCATTCCGGCGATTCTGGGAGCAACAGTTAATGAAATACCAAAACTGGTAAATACATCCAAATCTGAACTGCAGCTTTATCTGGTAGGAGCTTTTACTGCTTTTCTCACAGGCTATCTGGTGATATCAGTGCTAATAAAGATTCTGCAGCAGCGTAAAATGAAAATATTTGCTTACTGGTGCTGGCTGGTTGCTATTGTCAGCGCTGTGCTTATAACTGTGAATTGATGAAAAATAAACAGATCAAACTCAAATATTTTCAGTTTATCAACGAGTTTGAGAAGTATCATAAGGAGAATATCTTTCTTATAATTGGAAATGATAATTATCAGAAAGACAGCTGTCTCGACCTTTTAAGGAAGGAATTTATTACTCCCGGTTCTGAGGATTTTGATACCATTACGTTATATGCAGATTCCAGTTCTGATTATGAGCTTATAGAGCAACTGGAAAGCCTTCCCTTTATGGCAAAAAGGAGAGTAGTGCTCCTTAAGGAATTTGATCAGTTGAAGAAAAACCAGCGAACTTATCTGGAAAAATATCTGAAAAATCCAGTCAAGACTACTGTACTTATCATTGTTGCTGAAAAAATTGATAACCGACTATCTCTTGCCCAGGCGATCAATTCCCAGGCGGTCGTGGTGGAATGTAAAAAACCTTACAATAACTCAGCTCTTCTTACCTGGCTGGATGCAGAACTAAAGAAAGACAAAATCACGATGGCACAAAATGCCAGGAACTTTCTGGTAAATAACATAGAACTGGACTATAAGTCTGCCGATAATGAATTGGTAAAGCTGAGGTTGTTTACTCATGACAGTAATGTGATATGTCTGGAAGATGTTGAAAAGACACTGGGACAAAGTCGTGAAAGTACGATTTATGATCTGCAGCGTGCTTTGGGAAAATGTAATCTGAAGGAAAGCCAGACCGTGCTCCAGAATATGATCAGCTCTGAAGATGCCGTCAGTATTGGCGTAATGCTGGTGGCTGTTTTAACCAGATTTTTTCTGATTATCTGGAAGATTATAGCTTTTCGGCAGATGAATTACAAGGACCATGAGATATCTCAGAATCATCTTCACGAAGTATTCTATGCTTTTCGTGAAGAGTATTTGGCCAGTGCTTCCAGATTCAACAGACAGCAGATCAGAAATATATTTTCCTTCCTGCTGCAGGCTGATACGGAACTAAAATCTCTCAGTATGGAAGAGACTACGCTTTTCCTTCTAATAAACAGGATATGTAATGCTTAAAATACCACCAGATTTCAGAAGCGGATTTGTCGCTATTATCGGAAAGCCCAATGTTGGTAAATCCACTTTTATGAACCGTTTAATGGGTGAGAAGCTGTCTATTGTAAGCCCAAAGCCCCAAACAACCAGGCATCAGATCAAAGGCATACTTTCCGGTGAGAATCACCAGATTGTCTTTCTTGATACTCCCGGTTTTCTGGAACCACGTTATGAGCTGCAACAGAAGATGATGGATTATATCAGGATGTCATTAAAGGATGCTGATCTGCTTCTCTTTATCACAGATGCACACCATTTTCCCACCGATTATGATGTTCAGATGCTGCAGATGATAAAGAACTCTCCCGTCCCGGCTCTTGCTATCCTTAATAAAACTGATTTGGTTGATAAAGAGGTTTCAGATACAAGACTCGAACTGCTAAAAAAAGAGAATTTTTTGGAAGTTTTCCCAATATCCCTGCTGAACGATCCTGATATCACAGATCTGAGGAACAGCATCCTGAAATACATTCCCTTCAATCCGCCTTATTATGATTCAGAAGAACTATCTGACCTGCCGATGCGGTTCTTTGTCCAGGAGATAATCCGCGAGAAAATATTTAACTCCTTTCGCGATGAGATACCTTATTGCTCTACCGTCGTTGTGGAACAGTATAACGACTTTCCTAATAAAGTCGAAATTTCCGCTAATATCTGGCTGGAACGTAAATCCCAAAAGATCATTCTGATCGGTAAAAACGGCGATCAAATCAAGGCTATCAGACTGGCAGCAGAAAGAGAGATTCATCATATACTCGGTAAACGTGTGAAACTGGAACTCTGGATCAAGATTAAGAGTGACTGGCGTAAAAAGAAAAATGCTCTCAAGGAATTTGGTTATAATTAAGGGTTCGATTTGTATTTTCATCTTTCCGGCTATCGCGATCTCTGAGCAATTTTGGACATATGCCATGCGCATCACAAAAAGCTTGACACAAATTTAGCATATAAACAAATGACCAGACTTTGGAGGATTAGTTCTAATTGGTAAGACAGCGGTCTTGAAAACCGCCGGGCTTTGCCCTTGGGGGTTCGAGTCCCTCATCCTCCGCCAGAGTAATGTTATTGCATACGGAGAGGTGACTGAGTGGTCGAAAGTGCGCGCCTGCTAAGCGTGTGTGGGGATTAAACTTCACCGAGGGTTCGAATCCCTCCCTCTCCGCCAGCATTTATAAGTGTTATGGGGCGTCGGCAAGTGGTAAGCCACATGGTTTTGGTCCATGCATTCAGGGGTTCGAATCCTCTCGCCCCAGCCAAAATCATATTGGGCTGTAGTATAATGGTAGTACAGCGGATTCTGGTTCCGTATGTGGGGGTTCGACTCCTCCCAGCCCAGCCAAATAAAAAAAAACCTTCCCTCGGGAAGGTTTTTTTATTCCTCTGTAATATATATTATGGTTCTCTGATTTCTCCGGCTTTCACTAAGGCAATTTTTGTGATTATAGGACCAAAGAGCATAATCAGAAAAGTAGTAGCAGCCATAACCCCCATGATCTGATCAGCTTCATGGCTGTAACTCAGTACCCGTAATGATTGTGCTGCAGACAGAGCAAGTCCGATAGCAACTCCTGCTTGCGAAAGAAGTGTAAATCCCAGATATTTCCTTGTATTTGCCGGAGCTTTTGTGAGTGCAGATCCAGTGAAAGCCCCGCTCCATTTGCCCAGAGATCTGGTTATGATATAAACAAAGATCAGTAGATGATATTGATAGATCAGGTTAAAATCAAGACGTGTGCCAATGAGTAGAAAGAAAAAGAGATAAATGGGTGGAGTCCATTGACCCAAAGAGTTGAAAACTTTTCGGGCATTAATGGCGCTTCTATTTACTAACACAATACCGGTTGCCATATTGAGCAGAATCGGAGAAAGGTCAAATTTTTCCGCAATACCGCAATTAAGCAGGATAAGTCCCAATGAGAATAGGAGTATGGATACGTGATCATGAATACGACGTGCTCCCAGAGAGAAGATGAATCCCATCAAAACTCCAACTCCCAGAGCTTCCAGCACTTCCAGCCCTGCTTTTCCAAGAGCTGCACCCACCGATACATCAGCACCTGAACCTCCCAGCATAATGATGGACATTGGGATAGCCAGAGAGTAAATGATAAGGGCATATATATCATCCAGACCCATTACGGCATATAGAGTAGTAGTGAGATTGCCCTTTGCCTTATACTGGTTAATAACATCAGTAGTTCCTGCTGGTGCCGTAGCGGCTGCCAGGGCTCCATAGATCAGACCCAGCGGGATGCTGTTCAAGACCAGGGCGCAAAAAATACCTACGCACAGAAATGCTGCTGTTGCTTCCATAAGTACTATAACTATGATGCTTTTCCCTAATTTTTTCAGTTCAGTAAAACGCAGTTCGCCACCCACCCCGAATCCGATAAAAGAGAGTGTTACAACGTTAACAATTTCCAGATGGTTAATTTCACTGGTATTGATGACATTAAGAACGGCAGGACCGAGAATAGCACCGGCAATGATATAGCCAACAATCAGGGGAGATTTGATCAGACTGACCAGCTTAGAGGAGAAAAAAGCTGATAAAATGGCTAATCCGCTGAAAAGAAGAAGAAATGTCAAATCCACTATGTCTCTCCCCGGTAAATATGCTCAACGGGTAAAAGGACTATTTCGGCAAATTGCTTTCCAATCAGGTCAATACCGGAGCTTTTCAGTTCTTCTAAAGCAAAGTCAACCTGGTCTTTACTGGCAATTCCGGCAATCAATTTTCCGTATCCGTGACCATGATTAAGATTCCTGAAGCCGGCAAATATCGGCATATCGTAAGTAAGTTTATGACTTAAATTTTCACCGGATAAAACCAGGGTATTTTCTATACCGGATTCCAGCAATGCCATCATAACGTCGTCCATATATTTTTCTGCCATAAGATGCATAATCATGAACATATTCTCTCCTTACCTGCTGCTGCAGATCACATTATAAATCTCATTGGCATTGGCGGCTTCCAGAATATTTTTCTTTAAGTCCTCATTTTTCAGGCGCAAGACAAGCCTGGCAAGTAAGCGAATATAATCTTTATCTTGACTGTCGGAAGCTCCGATCATAAATATCAATTGAACCGGTTTATCGTCAATTGAGTCAAAATCAATCCCGTTAAGGCTTCTACCAACTGCGATGACAAAATCCTTAACTGATTTATCTCTGGCGTGAGGCACGGCGACACCCAAACCGATTCCGGTACTCATCATTTTTTCTCTATCCATAATCGCTTTACGAAACTTTTTCTCATCTGTGATCAACGGGCTGCCTGTTATCAGATTTAACAGCTCATCCAGAGCAGCTTCCTTAGTAGTGGATATCAGATCCGTAATATATTCGGGTAAGAGCATATCGGAAATCAACATTACATTCTTCATCATAACCTCCAGAAAATACAAGCCATTCCATAGCCGGTTTGCAGTCAAGTACCTTTTACTATATATATAACAATAAGGGCAATTCAATGAATTGCCCTTATTGTTATATTTTTGCTATCTTTCGGATTCTGTAGTAAAGCTCCAGGTGGCACCTGTTGTGGAAGTTTCCCCGTCGTTAGCAGTGATTTTCCAGTAATAAGTTGTATCATAATTAAGGATACCTACATCCCAGGATGCATCATCAATTCCCAGAGCAACCACGTTAGTCTCATCCAGGCTTGGATCAATACCGAAATATACTTTATAAAAGAGATCATCGCCATCAGGATCACTGCATGTCCACCTCAGCAAAGCATAAATGCTCTCGTTTTCAGCACCATCAACAGGCCAGGGCAGGGAAGGTGCATCAGGTGGTGTGTTTTGTATGCCGGTTGTAAACTGCCATAAAGGTCCATCAGTAAAATTATCTGCATCCCAGGCGCGAATTAACCAGTAATACGTGGTATTAGATGTTAATCCTCCCGGATTAAACTGAGTATAAGGGTGACCTGCATTATAAAGTGGAGGGTCTTCGTCCGTGCCCAGATAGATATCAAAAGTCATGCTGTCATATTCAGGATCACTGCATTCCCAGCGTAACAGGGAATTAGCTGAAACATCTATCGCATAATTGGCAGGGATCGGATTGACCGGTGGAGTTGGAGGATAATTTAAATAGCGAGTCTCAAAACACCACAAAGGGCTACTGGTCTGCATATTAGTGCTTTTTGCTACAATCCGCCAGTAGTAGATTGTGTGGTATGCCAAATTGTGAGTGATGTACTGGAAATTTACCAGGTTACTGGCTGTAAGTTCCGGTTCATCTGTAGTGCCCAGATAAAGATCAAATGTAAGTGCATCTCCATTTGGATCGCTGCAAGACCAGCGCAACGTATAATCAACCTCAATGTCAGTGGCATTCACTGCAGGTATGGGATTAAAGGGTTCTATGGGAGCCAGATCTTCCTGACGGGTCCGGAAATTCCATAATACTCCAGTCTTTGTAGCAATACCATCTGAGGCGATAACTTTCCAGTAATACCTGGTATTATAAGAAAGTTGCGATGACTGGTACTCTGGTTCAGTAATATTTTCAGCGATCAGCTCTGGAGTTTCAGTTGTTCCGAAATAAAGGTTATAGGACAGGGCATCGCCATCGGAATCAGTGCACGACCAGCTTAATAGGGGGGAAAGAATAATACTGGTCGAACCTGATGCAGGATATATAACCTGTGGTGCCTGCGGAGCAGTATTAACCGGATCATTATTATTTGACGACGTGTTGCTGTCACAAGCAGTTAGTATTAATAAAAGTAAAACGACCTTAAACATAAGTAAACAAAATCTCATTATCCCTCCAATTTTCTGATATCGCACGTCATTCCTGTATCTATGACTGCTGATATCAGCTTATCTCACTTGTAATAGACAAACAAATTATGAATCTCGTGTCAAGAAAATTCGTTTGTCAGCAAAAAAAGGGGGTTGTTCTTTGCAGAACTTCCCCCCTCAAAAAAATATTTCAGGTCATATTACCTGTAATTTTCAGTAGTGAAGCTCCAGGTAGGTCCTGTTACTCCCAGTTCCCCGTCATGCGCAGTTATTTTCCAGTAATATGTTCTGTTGTAATTCAAAGTACCCAGTTCCCAGGAGGCATCTGAAATACCAAGAGCAATAACATTACCTTCATCTAATTGCGGAGTAGTGCCGAAGTAAACTTTATATACCAGATTATCACCATCAGGGTCGGAGCAACTCCAGCGTAACATCGCATAAATGCTTTCTCCCTGTGCACCATCAGCAGGCCAGGGCAGGGAAGGCGCATTTGGTGCGGAGTTAGGATTTCCGGTAACAAAATGCCATATCGGTCCATGCGTATAATTCGTGCCATCCCAGGCAACTATCCGCCAGTAATAATCGGTCATTGGTTCCTGATTTTCAGGACTGAAAGAGGAATAGATGTGTCCCTGTTCAACCAGGGGTGGATTATTATCTGTGCCCAGATATATATCATAGCTTAGAGGATCTAATTCCGGGTCTTCACAGCGCCAGGAGAGATTTGCATGCGTGGAAACATTGACTGAATTATTCAAGGGTAACGGATTATTTGGTATATCAGGGGGGTAATTGTAATAACGCGTCTCAAAACACCAGAGCGGACCTACGGTCTCTTTATCGGTACTCTTGACTATCACCTGCCAGTAATACATTGTGTGATAATCCAGGTTCGAAACTGAAAACTGAAAATTAACCAGATTTGTCGCAATGAGGGGTGGTGTCTCCGTGAGACCCAGTCTCACGTCAAATGTCAGCGGATCCCCATTGAGATCATAGCAATACCATCTCAATATCTGATCAACTTCAATATCTGTTATATTATTTGCTGGCTGGGGATTTGTTGGTGAAGTGGGTGCAATATCCATTGCAACAGTTCTGAAATTCCACTGAGGACTTTTAGTTGTTGAATGTCCATCGCTTGCTTCCACTTTCCAGGAATAATCTGTGGAATAATCCAGAATATCAGGAGAGTAGGAATTTGTTTTTAATCCTGTTGCCACCAGTGTCATAGAGCCTTTTCCTAAATAAATACTGTAAGTTAAATCATCTCCATCAGCGTCATAACATGTCCATTGCAATGTTGTCGCATTAGCCACATTCGTTGCTCCATGGTTCGGTGATGGGGCATATGGCGGTTCCGGGGCTTTATTGTTGCCGGTTGAGTTATTATCGCAACCTGTAATCATTATCATCAAAACAATCAACATAAACAAAAAAAATCTTTTCATCTTTTCTCCTGTATTTTCTCACAAAGTTTTTTCTTAATACTTTTTACGCATAAAGTATGCCAATTATTAATAAAAATCGGTAAGGCTCCAAAATTATCTGCTGATAAAGGAAGATACGCGTTTTAAAGTTGCCTTCTGTTTGTTTATCCAGTGTTCTGTCAATGTTCGATTGACAGGTTAATAATGGGCGAATACACAGATCCGCCCCTACTGTATTTATCCAATTCTAAGGGGTAGAGAGCAGACCTGAGTATCTGCCCGGTTTAATAGCAACCATCAAGTCAGTCTTGTTAGGGCACAATTATAAAACGAAGCAGCCTTGCTTCCGGATGACAATTTAGTTTACATCAGTGTTCACTTATTTAACTACTCTGGTGTATAATTCTCTGCCGCAACAGGAACCAAACACGCCAATTCCACCCTCAATTCCGCCATGCTCATAGCCGTCTGCTTTATAAAGATAACTCAAATAGTTTTCATCAATTGAATACACTTTCATCCTGAATCTGCCGTAAAATTTCAGATCTGCCTGGTAGCTGTTATAATTTACGATGCCATTCTCAGGCTGGAACATAAAAAAGTTCCTTAAGCGGCGGGGATATTGATGCGTGTCACCCATATATTCTTCATTATCTGCCGGGTAATCATTATCACCTTCCGGAAATGTGTATTCGGCGTTTTCCACGTCTTCCAGGCACCAGAATTCCGTATAAAGATTAAATTCTTCATCATCCAGGGTGCGAATCTGTACGGGATGTTCGGCATCTGCAGTCTCCAGTTCCAGTTCGAGCCATTCATCATCAATCACCTCAAAAGCCCAGACCGGTTCTTCACTGTACTGGCTGTCTCCTAAAACTTCAATTGCCTGCGGAACGGTTGTCGATGCAGTTATTATTTGACCGTTTTTCGTAACCACTTCCAGTTCATAAGTGTTTTTTTCGTTTATGGGCATTACGCCATCTGCATCGATATAGGCGCGCAGTTCTTCCTTCCAGGTCAATAGCACTTCACCGGTTACAGTGCTGTTGGGAGAGATTTCTTTGATCTTAACCTGTGCCGTGCTGTCTGCCAGCATATCCCACTGAGCATTTTCAATGTCCTGAGTTTTTCCCACCTTTACTGAATTTTCACCGTCAATGAAAGCACCGGCTTTCAAAAGGCAGCTCACGTAGTAGTTGCCAGTTTCATAACGCATCCCGGAAGTATTTTCAGAGCAGGAACCTAAAATCAACACTCCTGCCAGTAATAAAAACATATTTTTCATCTTAACTCCTTACCACTTAATATTGACGCCCAAAAACGGCATCAGACCGAACATTACGGTATCATTATATTTCAGAGCAATATCGTTTTCTTCAGCTACAGCATACCAGTCACGGGTCCAGACGTTTTCACGGTTCAGCACATTCACCACCTGCACATAAGGTTCGATGCTCCACTTATCCATCTGCCAGAGGAATCTTAAACTTGCATCCAGTCGGGAGTAATCCGGCAGACGTCCATTATCCAGATAACCTTCGATGAATTGAATACCATATCCGTCTTCATAAACGCCTTCCGGCATTTGCACCGGTTGTCCCGTGCCATAAGTATATACCAGCCCCAGAGTCATTTCACTTCCTGCAATATAATGCCCTGTTTCGCGGGTTAAATAGTAATTTTCCATCAGTTTCAGGCTATGGGTTCTGTCGTGTTTGGGATAATAATATTCGGCTTCTTCAGTTTCCGGATTAATATTTACGCCGTCATTCCTGATCCTGCTTCGGCTGTATGAATAACTGATAAAGCCTTCCACACCAGACCAGTTGGAAGCCACTAAAAGCTCGCCACCCCAACTGTAGCCATCTCCGATATTATAGACGTCCCCCAGAAAATCGCCTTCTTCATATTCCATAAACGCTTCTTCATCGAATGCTATCTGATTGCGCAGCGCTTTATAATATCCCTCTGCCTGGATGGAAAGATTATCGGTCAGGCGCATCTGCCACCCCCAAACGTAGTGATCTGACTCTCCTGGTTCTGCGCTCTTATCAATCGGCATCCATAAGGTCATAGGCCAGTCTGTTCTGTTGGTCGTTGCCAGATACTGATAATATCTGCCGTAACTGACGAACATACTGCTGTTTTCCGACATTCTTCTTCGTAGTGATAAACGGGGTGACGTTCTAAAATATTCCGCTTTATCCTTTTCCGGGCGATATTCGCTTACCGCCTGGCACCAGGTCAGGCGCAGCCCCGGCTGAATAGTCCATTTATCATTCAAGGCCCAACTATCCTGCAAATATACACTGCCCTGATATGACGGCACTTCCAGCCAGGGATAATGACTGGTGTTAATGTCCAGATCAGTCTCTGCTCCAAAAGTTATATTCAGATATTTACCCTCAAAGCCAAATTCTATCTGATGCGCTTCATTGGGCTGATAATGAAAATTGCTCTTCAAGGTTATATCATTGATCCTGTTTTCCTGAGTCACGGATGTATCGCTGCCGAAATTCATCACCATATTAAAATGGAACCGGCTGTTGGATAAATTGAAATTACTATATAACGCAGAATTGAAGATATGACGCCACTGCCCCGTATAAGTATTATTTCCCCAGACCATGTCAATTGCCTCACCTTCATCGGTATGGTAATTATCTTCTCCGAAATAAGTACTGAATAAGATTTTATCATATATTCCCGCATCCCAGTTCAATTTCGCATGTCCGTCATAAAAGCCCATGTCCGGCACGTCCAGCGGAAATACGTCATATAAAGTACGCCTGAATGAAGCCATATAGGAGCCCCTTTCTCCCAAAATCTTCCAGGGACCCTGCAGCGTGGCGGCACCGCTCATCATGCTTAATCTGAATATTCCCTCCGACTGCTTCCGGTTTCCGTCTTTATTACGAATATCAAGCACGGATGACAGCCGGTCGCCATATTTACTTGGAAATCCACCTTTGTAAAGATTTACACTCGCAATGGCATCCGTGTTAAATGTGCTGTAAATTCCTCCCAGATGCGAGGGATTATACACATCCGTGTCATCCAGAAGTATCTGATTCTGATCCGGTGTTCCACCGCGGACATATAACCCATTAGATTGCTCATTAAGGCTGCTCACACCAGGCAGAATCTGAATTGCCTTGATCACGTCCGCATCGGCGGCCTGGGGTAATTCCGCTATCAGGTCCCCTTTCATCTCCAGTCTGCCGGAACGGATTTCCTGGCTTTCCTGATCAAAATCAATGCGCTGATATTCCACGTTCCCGCTGATACCCGTTCCTGCTACGGCTATCGCTTCCCGCTTCAGCTCAAAGTTGAAGTGATGGTCATCAAGCTCATCCTTAATCACAAGTTCCTGTTCCAGAAGAGCATAACCCAGACATTTCACCTGAAGCTTATAAGTTCCAGGCAATATCCCTGTCACTGAAAATATGCCATCCGCATTACTTTGAGCGCCCTGCCCGGTTTCAGGCAAGAACACGCTGGCATAAGTGATCTTTTCTCCATCTGCTGCGGATATCAGATACCCACTGACCGTGGCAGCATTCAGGCTGCCTGATAAAACAAAAACCAGTAAAACAAAAAAACACTTCATAACTACCTCACTATAATATACATCGTTCATTATTCAATCAAAAAAAATATCTCTTCATCTTTCATTTTTCATTTTTAATTTATCTTCAATAATCTGCCTGGAACCGCCACTGAAGAAAGAGAACATTTCTTCTGCCACCTGTTTCACTTCTTCCAGGCTGTAATCATGAATTATGCATTCAATCAGAGCAGCTTCAACACTTTGAGAGATGAGATAAATAGTTCTTTCATGGATCTGCAGTTCTCCCTGTCCCAAAAATTTCCAGGCTTCTTCCATATATTTACGATATATGGCTCCATACCAGTTGATCAGTTCTTCCCTGAAATTTTCCAGGCTGGAACCGCCTGCGCCGGAAAGCAGCAGCTTTAGATCATCCCTGTGTTTCCTGATAAAATTATAGACCAGGAGCACCATCTGTTCATGCTCTGCTGCCTCGTCAGAAGGTTCATGTTCTTGTGCCGCATGCTGCCTTAATGCCATCTTCATCATCTCGATCTGACCGATCACAGGTGCCAGCAGTTCCCGGAAAAGCGCATCTTTACTGGCAAAGTAACGGTATATGTTACCCACAGTCATCCCTGCTCCCTGCGTTATGGCACGCAAGGATGCCTCCCTATATCCCTTTGCCAGAAATTCCTGCCGCGCCTGACGTAATATTTCCAACTGCACTTCGTCTTTTAGAACCTGCATTATCACCTCATTAATAAACACTGTTCACTAATAAAAACACAGCACTTTTCTGTCAAATAAAAAAATTGCCTATGGGGATTATTACTGTTTAGAGATTCTAACCACAGTCTACTTGCCGGTTCCTTCCTTCAATGAACTCACTATATCATCCAGATGACGAATGAAATCTGAAAATCCAACTTTATCTTTATCACCAAAATGATCGTCGTAGAAATCCTTTGATGGTTTTATGGGAATATTGATATCAGGAAACTCTCCGATTTTATATGGTGAACGAATTATGATCTCATCATCAATAATTTCCCTGATCATCTGGGATTGGGCAATATAATGCCTTTCTGGATATAAGCCGTCTTTCTGGGAAGATTTTACCATATCGAAACATTTCTCGTAATCCGGCTGGATCGCATAAGTAAAATTGATCAGGCATTCTTTACCGGGGATATATTTGAAATAATTGCCATAATCAAGCACCACTATATTGAGATCTTTCCTAGGAAATTTGTCACCATAAGTTTCTATTATCTCACAACTCAAGATAAAATATTGCGTACCCCTATTATTATTCTCATTACTTAATTTACTTGCTTCTGTTATGAGAACTCTTGCCCAAACTGGCCACAACATATAATAAGAGGGAGGAGTTTCAGCCCCGGGATCTTTTTCAGCGGCATCAATCATAAAATTAATAAGACTTATTGACCGCATTTGCTCGTTTTCTCTGTTACCATTGATCTCATCCTGCAGTTGTTTCGGGGGGTAAACAGATAATCTTTCGATATCATCCCAGGTAAAAGATTCGAGATAATTTATTTTTGATAGATTTCCATTGATGGCTTGATATTCCGCGAAATATTCCGGTATTGCATTCCCTGCCAGCCAGAGCAGATATTTCAGCCTGCGGATTTTTGCTTTATCTAGATTGGCAACAAGGGATATTAATCTTGTATTTGCTTCAATATAGTTAGTGTTCCCGCTAGACAATGCCTGGATAGTATCCCCGTAAAAAAGGAAAAGTTCATCCAGCTCTTTCGGGTAATTATCTGGTAATTCCGCATAAACAAGCTTCTTCGGCATGATCCTGTCCATATCATTTTCTTCACTGTAAAGAATTCCCGATAAGGGGAGCAGTATAACTATCAGAAACAAAATCTTCTTCATATCATCTCCGGTTTTATGTCTTTAATATCTTAATAATCCATATTATTATTAGATATAACTATATCCCAGACTGTCAAGTAATAAAATACACGCATATTCCAGGTAATTTAGGAGACAGTTCTACAGGAAGCATTCCTTTTCAGTGATTTATACATCATAATTAGAAAAGTACTGCCGTTCAGGTTTTCTTTTAAGAAAAAGACCAAATCAGTTTAATTATAAATCATTTATCATGGTTTTTCTTCATTGCTAATATATTCTTTTCCCTTTTGGGTATAATTTTAGAAAAAACATTGGCAATATCCCCTCATCTCGGCGACCGGCTAAGTCGGTCGCCGGGGTGGGGGGTGATAAGTGTCGCTATCATTTATTCTACAAATATATAAGTCCTACAGACTAATAAATATTCAATAAACATTATAGATCCAAGTAACTTACCCCAGAGCGAACGCAGTGAGTTTGGTGCAGAGACAATCTCATCCCTCAAACCCTCAAACCCTCTAACCCTCTAACCCTCAAACCCTCAAACCCTCAAACCCTCTAACCCTCTAACCCTCAAACCCTCTAACCCTCAAACCCTCTAACCCTCTAACCCTCAAACCCTCAAACCCTCAAACCCTCAAACCCTCAAACCCTCTAACCCTCTAACCCTCTAACCCTCCATTAGTCCCAGAGAAACAAACCATTTTCCTAATTAAAGGGATTAGGGTAATTCTGATAAAGTTTTGTCTCGACAGGAGGGTTAGAGCCATCGGGTATCATTATTGATATTGGTTCATAAATTTCACCATTACCGTCAAATGCTACTGATTCTAACCAGTAATGGTAGGTTAAGCCTTCCTCGATATCATATTCATCACAAAATACATATTCTGATGGATAAGCACTAGTCCCTGCTCCGGGTATTAGTTCAGGATTTATCCGATAACTGTCATCCAAAGATCCTGACTCACTGCGATACACGTTCCAGCCAGCATTATTTATTTCATTTTGAGTAATCCATTGCAGAATTATCTCACCATTGAAATATTCAGCCGTAAAACTGCTCAGAACTGTAGAAGATGGTATTAATTGAAAACCAGATTCAAAAATTGCTTCCCCATCATTTGCTGTTCCGGCACCGGAGCCATCAGCATCTCTCATTATACTTCTTGATTTAAACTCAGCTGCTGTGATTTCGTCGGCAGCAGGTTCTGATGTCTTTAAATTCACTGCCAGATCCTGATCAAATTCAGCATAGGTGATCGGGTTAATGTTGTATCCATCAGATTTAGCGCTCTGAGGATATTCCCAGACAAGATGATAATGATTGCTTTCGTAATTTGACATTTGCTCGAGATATAAAACGTATTCTTCCGTTAAAGGATCAATGAGTTTGATATTGATTAAGTCAGATAAACTAAAATCTCCAACATAAACGGCGTTCTCATCATAACCCGGTTGAGGTCCTAAGTTAAAGATATGAGGAAATGCCAGATTGTTATTGAAGCTGAGCCTACCATTCTCATCGGTAGTTCCGATATCACTTCGGCTTGAAAGAGTTTGTAATTCCAGGCACATATATTTTGTATCTTGAAAAGTTATCTCATTCGTCTCATGATCCCTGACAATCATTTCGTATCTGAAAATATTAGTTCCGCCAATATTAGCTGGTTCATCCGCATCATTTTTCCCAGTCCAGAGATAATTATACCAGCCTGCCTCCCAGTATTTATTCACTAAACATCTCACATGCTGATTTTCAAGATCGTAAATGTCAATTTTGACATCAGATGCTTCAGAAAGCGAGAATATGATACCTGTTTTTGGGGTCAGCCATCTGTAAGTCCCCTGATAATAACCATTATTGACTCTTACAATCAATCCGGAAACGGGATCACCGCTTGCATCAACCACCTCAATACTGAATAAATCTCCTGATGACTTGTCGTTATCATTAGCGCAGCTTAAAAGCACTAATATAATTAAAAAGATCATTATTTTTCTCATACCTGGTTCCTTTAATTTTACGGCAAGATTCTAAAAAAGATGCCGAATCAGTCTTTTTGATCACATTCTTATAGTTTTAGGGAAATTATTTACGTTTCATCTTTCCCTATTATTTTGTTTACTTACATTTTGAATAATATCTTGTCAAGTATTACTTCATATCATAAAAATTAACATCCCCCCGTAATTTTTAAATATCTCGCCTATTGTGAAGTTTCATTTCCCTGAAAGGGATATATTCGTATAGCGTAAGGTTGGCTCGGTACTCCGAGACTTCCTTATGAATGAGGCATATACCCCCACCTCATCGGCGCGCAGCGCCGATGGGGTGGGGGAGTGGCTCATTTTTTACATAAGGTAGCACCTTCTGTGCAACCTTACGCTATACAAATTTATCCCGTACCGGGAATTATAAGAGATAAATCTTAAATATTACTCTATAAAATAAGAAGTTACCTCATAACAGGAATAATTTTACGGGGGGATGCCAGTTATCTCGTATCATGAAAAGTAGATATATCCCTGGAATTTTTATATTTCAACTTGTGGAGGAGTTCATTTTCTAAAAAGGGATATTTTATAATCGACGTTTATTCCTCTGCTGGCACTTTGTTTCACAAGAGGTTATACATTTTCATTATAAAAATTGTATGACAAATATTGGAAAGAAAACAGAATGTTACAGAATCTCCAAAATTGAAACATACCTTGACATATCTTCCCAAAGAGAAAAGGAGTTTTATTTGAAAAAAATGAAGAGGATAATATGCCTGTTATAATAAACTCGTTGATAAGTTCTGCCTTGATAGTGCTGCTGATGTACCTTGACCGTTATGAGAAGGAAAACATCGTTACGATGGCAAAGGTTTTTGTTTTATCCATACTGGTAACAGGATTCTATTCAATACTGATGAGTATCATGTCTGTGAAAATAGATTTCAATGAGATCGTATTGTTAGCGCCTTTACGGGAAGAATTTTTAAAATTTGGTTTGTTCATCATCGTCTGGAAGATCTGGAAGCGGGAGCTTAACGAATCTTTCGATGCCATTATGTTTATGGGTATGATTGCACTGGGTTTTGCTTTTTACGAAAATATAGCTTATTATTTGAATGCCACCATTCAAGGCGCAGTTATTGCTTATAAAACTTTAGATTTCACTATTTATAACCGCAGTCTTTACCAGATTTTTCTGGCGAGGTTATTGCCGGGACATCTATTCTTTGATATGATAGCAATCACTATTTTTGGAGTTAGACTGGGTAAGCCTCAGTCGGCTTTATATCTGATACCGGCATTCCTGGTGGCATCTTTACTGCATGGAATATGGAATTTTCTGGCAGCTTTCGATGCATTATTTTCTGTTTATGGAGTAGTGCTGTTTGCGCTGGCGGTTTTCTGCGCGAAAAAATTACTGAAAATATCAGTATTCCGTCATAATGGTGAGTTTGGAGATGAGAGCATTATACCAGCAAGTGCTTATGACTGGTCATATTATCTGATGTCTTATATATTTATCATTATTTCAGGTTGTCTGGCAATATTTGTCAGCTATATATTTAGCATTATATTGGTGAAAATATAAGAGGAAAAAAACTATATTAGATAATGATACTAATTCCATCAATCAGGATTACATAGCCAGGTAACCTTCACACCATAATAAAGAGAATATCTTTAAAGATCAATTCATCCTGAATATTCAATTCACCTGCTCTGCTTTCCTTAGTAAACCATGATCGTGACTAATTACAGCCCAGGCACATGTATGAGACAGCCACAACCTGGATAATCACAGGTTACTGCGAATAATCTGTTGAAAGGCATTATGATGAAATTCTTGAGATGCCGGAACCGGAATATGAAAATCTGCCGACTTCCAGAATAGGTATGCGAAGCAAAAGGAACTGGAATTTGGCAATTGACGGTAAACATTTAAAGAAGTATTTTATGTGTTAATTGGTTATTCATATTAATGGGCGAATGATGATTCGCCCAATAACAACTCCTTTACTCTTTAATTTAACTCAGTTCCACAATTTCCCGGTTTCTCATTTTCACAATTTATATGGAGTGCATTATGCCTGTAAAGGCAAGAAAATGCAGTTTTCTCAGAAGACTTGCAACTGCGGATTATGAGGATTAAACGGATGGGGACAAACATAATTACGAAGGGACGTAATCAAACTTTCTGTTTGATTCTTAAAAAAGATTAATCTGGAAAGATTAATCTACATCGAGTCTGACGGGCATCGTAATCGATTGACAATGGACGCTGGATAGAGGGAAATTATCAAGTAATTTTAATTATCGTCATAATAGCTATTGTTATTGTTTAATCTAAAGTTATAATTAAATATTTATTGGTTCTCAACTATGTGCTATTTGTTTTAATATTTATCAGTATCAATAAAGTTAAATCAGCTATTTATATTAATTTACTTGACGCATTTGAGTATACTTGTAAAAGTAAAACATCCTGGAATTCCCGAACAGTGTCGCTTAACGGTTTACCGTCGTAATACTGTCTAAGAGTGAAGTGGATATTAAATTAGTATAAAAGAAATGCATATTGGTGAGTTGTATGCGCCCGAAAAATAACTAGAGACTCACATGGAGAAGAAAATGAATATTTATGTAGGAAATTTGAATTACAAGGTAACCCAGGAAGATTTACAAGAACTATTCTCACAGTATGGAGAAGTTGTATCCGTTAACGTTATTAATGATCGGGAAACCGGACGTTCAAAAGGTTTTGGATTTGTTGAAATGACAGTTGATTCTGAAGCTGAAAATGCTATCAATAGTCTTAATGGAACTGCTTTTGGCGAAAGAGACCTCAAAGTTAATCAGGCTAAACCACGCGAAGATCGTGATAGCCGTCCCAGAAGTCGTGATCGCTATTAATAGTTCCTAGTTGCTACGAACTACTGCGAAGCTTGTCTGATGACAAGCTTCGCTTTTTTTATTGCAGGAACCAGAGATAAGCCTGAGAATATTTGAAATCCGACATCCTCCCATTTTATTCATGATATAGATTAACTTCTTATTTAATAATGTAATTTAGGATTTATCTCTTATAATTCCCGGTACGGGATATATTTGTATAGCATAAGGTTGCACCGCAGGTGAAACCTTATGTAAAAAATGCCCCTTCCCATCAGCGCTGCGCGCCGATGGGGGGGATGCATCATTCATATGGTAGTCTCGGAGTACCGATCCAACCATACGCTATACAAATTTATCCCTTTCAGGGAAAAGAAACATCACAACCGTCGAGAAAGTTAATATTTTTGGGGAATGCCCTATTATCTGAAAAAAACTTTGACAGTGAATTGTTTTTTTTCTTTTTCTGACATAGTCGTTTAATCAAGAATAGTAATGTTGGTTGAAAGATGAATTAAATAGAACTGCTTTAAGATTGAAATTTCATTTATTAATAAAAGGGGGAAAAGATGAAGAAAGTAGTTTTTGCTTTTATTATTGTGATGATCGCATTCAGCAGTAATGCAAAAAATGATTTTCATTTTGCCATTCTGGGAGATCGAACAGGAGGAGCTGATCAGGCAGCTTTTGAAGTTGTAATAAAGGAGATCAATAGTTTAAGACCTGATTTTGTGATCAACGTGGGTGATTTCGTGGAGGACGGGACAAGCGAGAGTGACTGGGATGTGCCCCTGGAAACAATAGAAATCTTTGACTGCAAGATATATTTCACTCCTGGAAATCATGATATCAGAGACGAGATTTCAGCACAAACCTTTAAAGAAAAGACAGGCCTGGATCCATATTATTCATTCGATTATGAAGAGACCCATTTTGTGGTTTTGAATAATGCGACCATTGAAAGTTACGATGCATTTGAAGAAGCTCAGGTAGAGTGGCTGATCCAGGATCTCAGCGACATTAATGAAAAAGAGAATATCTTCGTATTTATGCATAAACCATTCTGGGCAGATAATATTGCTTTAGGAAAAGAAGACCGTTTCCACCGGATATTTCTGGAAAATAACGTAGATGCGGTTTTTACGGGGCACTGGCATCAATATGCACACAATGTATTTGACGGGATAGAGTATTTCCTGGTAGGCAGTTCCGGGGGCAGTATGCCGGAAGAAAATGTTGACTTAGGCATTTTTTATCAATATATGATGTGCAAAGTCGAAGATGACAAGCTCTATACTTCGCTGATAAAATCAGGTAACATTTTCCCAAAAGATCTGATGACGATCCAGGAAGAACAGCTTGCCTGGCAGATTCCCAATAAATTGATCAACCTGCTGTGTCAGGCGAAAGATGATAATAAATATGCGGTGGAACTGAGTATCAGCAACAGAAACGACAAAATCATCAATGAAAAATTGTTCATTGAGAGTGAAGATAACTGGATCTTTGAAGATAAGGAAATATTGCTGACGATCAATCCGTCAGATACTCTTAAAACAGAATTTACGATAGAAAGCAGGGGTAAAATGTTTCCTTTACCGAGTGTTAAATTTACCTATCCTTTTGGGCGGGAAAAGGAATACAAATATGAAGCCCCATTAAAAATTCCCCGCGTTGTGAATTGCAATTACATCCGGAATATACCTGTAATTGACGGTAAGATATCTCTTGATGACAGATCAGGTGCTGATGTTATCAATGAATTTGCAGACATCGAATCCCAGCCCTCTGAAATGAGCGATCCTGAGCTTTTCTTTTTAACGGATAATGAGTATTTGTATATTGCATCCAAAACCAGTTGTCCTGCTGATAGTCTAAAAACATTATGCCTGGATAGAGACAGCAAAGTATATTCAGATGATGCGATAGGATTTCTGATATCAGGGAAAGAAAATATCATCTGCCAGTTTTATGTGAATTCCAGTGGTGTGATCTGGGATCAAAGATCAGACTTTAACCAGGGGGCGCATGATCTCCAGTGGAATGGGCATTTTGAAGTTAAAACTGAAATATCCGCTCAATACTGGACTGCTGAAATTAAAATTCCCTTATCCGAACTGGATATGGAAAAAAATCAGTCAGAATTAAACTTTAATTATCGTCAATACCGGCAATATGATGAAACATCAGCATACTATTTTCCCGAATGGAGTTTTAGTTCCATAAAATATGGAGTAATTAAATTACTGAAAAGTGATTAAAAAACTTATAGTGGCTTCAACCGCTTCAGGAATTATCAGGTTAAATAGAATAATAATTACCTGATATTATATTTTCACCATGAACACATGAGTCTTGCCCGGAAATACACTATTCTTTTCCCAGCCTGCGTACCCAGACCATCCAGGTCTGGATTCGAATTCAGCGCTGCTCCGATGCGGATACTCACTTGTATCGGGCGTATTAGGCCTATTGGGCTTATAAGGCCTATTCTCAGTAGAAAACTCGAAATTGCTTGACACATGATAATGATTTTTGTGGATTATAAAAAGGGGGATTAAAATAGATGAAGAGTTATGTTTTACCGGGTTTAATTATAATCGCAATTGCTATATCCGGCTGTTCCTATAATGAAGCTTTATATGCAAATCTTACCAGAAATAAGAATTCTCTGGAGTTTGTTCACGATAGTGAGATAGTAGTGGGCAAAAAGAATGTCACGGTGAACATAGATACAATTTATTTTTCTTCAACAGCAATGAGAGAAAGAGCTTACGTTGAAGAAGAAAAATCAGACCCATTAAGTACATTTTTATTAATTAAGGAATATAAATGCGGAATCGGCAGGAATGATATTCAGGATAATATACCGGATTTCATTTACCAGTCATTTGTTGAAGAGACTCATCGTTCCGGGATATTTTTATTAAACGCGCCTTTATCCGGAACTGAAGACTTTGCCCAGACTTACGATCTGGAGATTACAGTTGATAAGTTAAAAGTCGATGGAGAGTTTGTATTTTCAGGTTCAGAAAAAAACCAGGAAGCTCATCCTGCTTTGGCAACCTGCCAGATGACTCTAGTTTTAAAAAAGGATAATGAAATAGTATATACAAAAAAAATTACTGAGTGGGAACGCACAAAATATATAACAAATCAGGAGGTAATTTTTGGATCAGTTTTTCTATTACCTGATATCCGGGGTCAGTATGCTTCCGATATGGCAGAAGCTCTTTCCAATGTCATCAATAAAACTATCAGGGGAGTTGTTCACGAAGTTAATGCTTATCTTGAGCAAAATGAGCAGGAACTGATCACAATACAGGAAATTTCCGTGGAAGAAATTGAGCATATACAACTTGCTACTAAAATAAAAAAATTACCTTCCAGCTATTTGAATTTCAATATTGCGGGTGGTAAAACAGTAAGCGGAATGCTTTTAAGTGCCGATAAGAGATTCTATTACGTTGAAGATGAACGAGTCCTTTACACAATTAAGAAAAAAAGTGTCACTTCGATAACGGATAATGATTTACAAGAGTTAAAAGAAGAGGATTTAGCCTCGATAAAATTTCAGCGTATAAACTATAACAAATACTCAAAATTAGAGGATATTGAATAATAATGAGAGCACAGAAGTTCAGGGCAATTTATAAGATGAGTAAAAGTGTGAAATATCCTGTATTTATAATACTGATATTTATTTTCTGGGGCTGCTCAACCATAAATTACCAGACAGGCTATTATGCAGATGCTGCTTTAGAGGCAAAATATATTCATTCATTCACGGACCGGTATCAGTTACCTTATGAACTGATCATTATTGATCAATATCTGGCAGATGCAGGCAGAATATTTTTAATAACTCAGAACTGGCTGGAAGAATATTCCAAATTGATCGAATATGATATCACCAATTCTTCGGTTGTTAATGAGATAGTTGCCTTTGACGGCAGAACTCAGCGCATAAGTGAGTCCTGCAATAATGATTCTTACATTGCATTCGTGGTTGCCAAAGAAATGGAGGAGCAAGATCTAAAAGATATTTATCTTTATGATATTAAAGCGGGAAGTTACAGGATCATAAGCTCGGATATAAACACAGGCATTGCAGAGGATTATTCCCAGGTTTTGAATGTTTCCATAAACGGTAATTCAGTATTCTGGCTGCATCCCGATCTTGAGGGAAGAAAAACTGAGATCAATCAATATGACATCAATACCGGAGAAATTTCAATAGTTGCTCAGAGATCTTTTTGGAAAGCGGCTTTATGGAACAGGTACCCATAAAGTATATGCACGTGTATGATGATGTGATGATATTCAATGACAGAACACAGCCGGGAAAAGAAAAGCTCATAATTTATGATCTTACGCAGCAGAGCTCAATGAATGAGATCGTTCTGCCGGATAGCAGCGAAATATCATTCAATGCCGTGTTTGATAAAGATAAGGGACGATTATTTCTTTATGACCGTATGCAGAATACAGAATTGATCTATCAATATGAATCTTATAATCATGTAAAAAAATATGTTGGATTATATCCGCGCTCATTTCTTTTTCATGATAAGCTGAATTTAGTAGATAACTATCTTCTATATACCGTGCAGCAGGATCTTACCGGATATATACATGATCATTATTTCAGTGAAATTTATGATTTAAATAAATGTAAGATATTAAGATACAGGTATGTTTTTAATATAGTTGAGACGGCAGAATATTTTGGTTATTTAAAATTTGATAAAGAGCTGGGGGTAGGTAAAATTGATCTTGAGCTATATGAGAAAAAAAATGAAATTAAATAAAATCAATCAGAGAAGCTTTTTCAGAATTATTCCGGTTATCCTGCTTTTTATGCTGATAGCAGGTTGTGCGGCAAAGTATCCGCTTATTTCAGTGAACCAGGTAAAAGATCTGAAAGTGGATGGATATTTACCACAAAAGCAGTACATTATCATCAATAAATCTCTTGAAAATCCGGATCCTTCCGACAGTGATGAGGTTTTAACGGTATTGCAGTTTATCAGTCAGGAAAAATTACAGGAAGCCGAAAACTATATACAAACGCTCTCAGGTTCAGATCAAAACATAATGCAGTTTTGTAAGGGATTGCTTCATTTTTATCAGAAAAAATACGCTGTAGCTTATTTTGAGTTGGACAAGATTGAAATTGAAGAATATAATTATCTGAGATATCTGCTGATCGGGGACTGTATGATGGAAATGAATAACAAACCTGTTGATAAACATTTTAGAAAAAGCGAGATACTGCTGCAGTTCCAGAAATCAATGGATACCTGCCATAACGAAAAGATCAAAGAAGTAATCAGAATTCATATAAAATATGTGCAGTATGGAGAATAACAAGATGTTTAAGATCAGATCATTAGTGATATTATTGTTAATTGTCAGTGCTTTTGGCTGTTCCATTAATGAGCAGTTAGCTGCTAACCTGAGTAAGAACAGGCAGTCTGTGAAATATGTATTCGATAGCGAGATTGTTACCGAGAAAAAGGACGTTGCCGTCATAATTGATCCGGTTTTAATCAGTGATTCTTCGATGAAAAATGTAACTGAAGTAACCCAACAGAGCGGTTATGTAATTCCACTTTTATTGATAAATTTCTGGAACTATGAATATTCCTGTAAGTTGGGAGAAAATGTGATCGCTGAAGATCTGTCACATTTTTTTTATTATTCTCTAAGTCAGGAATCATTACGTTCGGGAGTATTTTTTCTGAATCCTGATGAGTCCTTCATAAACAGGCGTTATGATCTGGAAGTAACCGTCGAAAGCCTGAGTATTGAAGGACCTTACAAATACAAAGGTTATGCATTTATAAGTCCTTATGCCTATTCTTATTCAATGTTGGAAAGGGCAGGACCTGCCGTAGCCAGATGCAAACTGCACCTTTCTCTGAAAAAGGGTGATGAAATCGTCTTAACAAAGGAGATCAGTTCTAAACAGAAAACAGAATTCTTAAAAAATACCAGGACAGCAACTTCAGTTCAAATGCAGGAGAAATATGCTTTAGCCATGGCAGAAGCACTGGCTAAAGCAATCAACAGATCAGTTTCGGAGATAATAACTACTGTGAATGAACATATAATGCTTAATGAGACTGATTTGACAACAGTAAAAGAAATTACTGCAAATGAATTATATGCAAAACAGGAAGCAGAAATTCCTGCCGGTGTAATAAAAATACCCAAAGAGAAATTGCTGGCAGGTTACCTTTATTTTCATCTGGACGATGGAAGGATTATTGACGGTAAACTCGTCGATATCAATAGAAAAGAGGTTTATGTTGAAAAGGGCAGGACTTTAATAGTTATAAATAAAGAAATGCTGGTCTTGATAGAAGATAGTAATGAGCAGGATGTTACTGAAAGAGAATTAGCGCGTTCAGATTTCTACAAGATTGATTATAATGCTTATAATCAGTTTATTTATGAAACGAAGGAAGCAGAAATTCCTGCTGAAAAGGAAGAACCCGTACAGGGATTATTACCTGGATATTTGAGTTTTCATCTTGATGACGGTAGAATTATTGACGGTAAACTCCGCAAAGTAACGAAAAAGGAGATATCTGTTGAAAAAGGTGAGGTATTGATAACCATTAAGAGAAATAAAGTAGTTAAGATAGAAGACATTAATCTGGTTGATGTGACTGAACAAGAGTTATCGCGGAAAGATTTTAAGAGAATTAACTACAATTCTTATAAGGATTGTATTGAGATTAAGTGATCTGAAATTTTCAACAGCTTAAATCTGTCCAGGCCGGATATTGAGAAGGAGTATAATATGAAGATATTGATGATCTTAATTGCCGTTATAATAATGATGGCAGGCTGTACCGTAAACAGGCAGCTTACTGATCTTACAACCGGTGAAGAGGAAGCTCTGGTTGGCGGCAGATTGAAGGTTTTGTATAATGGGGAAGACGTGACAGAGCGATCGATGATCTATTTTAATGAAATAATGACAGGAAAATACAATTACCGGCCTGATTCAACCGGCTATCTGATAACCAGACTTCCGAGGGGTGAATGTTACCTGAGCAGGATTTCGTATGAGAATTTTTTTTATAATTTTCAGGTAGATCATCTGGATTTTGACCTGAATGACAATCAAAAAATAACATATCTGGGAGATCTAACGATAAACTGGGTAGGTCCAAAATATAAAATGAGCGGAATGTTCGGATTGGTGGGAGCAATTGCAGATGAAATGGTCAATGACGGAAATATTGAAATTTATGCCAGAAATAATCTTGAGGAATTTAGTGCTTACCTCGCGGAGCATTATAATACCAGCAGGAAAATAGAATACTATCAGTTAAATTTTCCCGATCCGGATGATTTCCAGGCTCATAAGGTTTTCAGTGACCGGACTACGAATCCTGAAAATCTTACCTTTAATTTAACAAATAACGAAAAATGTTATGGTAAGCTGCGCCTGCTTAAGAAAAATGAAATATATGTGGAAGATGGGAAGAAATTATATGTATTTAAACGAAAGAGATTAATTTCCATAACGGATTCCGATCAGAATGACGTAACGGAAGAAGTATTGCAGCAGACAGATTTTGAGAAGATAAATTTCAATTCGTATGAGGTGAAAGATCTATGAAAAGTCAGATTTTTACTGGTGGAATAGGGAAGATCGGAAATTTGTGATCTGATAAAGATCAAATAAGGAGATTGTAATTGAAAGAAGTTAAATATGTTGGTTTTTGGCAGCGACTAGTGATGAGTATTTTTGATATGATGATATTATCAGGAACGATATTTTTAGTTTCTCTGTTATTTCATATCAATTTACCATCAACGGAATATATAAGGCACTTTCTTCGTGTTGTAGCTAGAATTATACCATTCATTCCAATTCTTTATACATTAATATTCTGGAGAATTAAAGGAGGTACTCCGGGTAAGTTATTTAGACGAGTAAAAATCGCAGATGCAAAAACCGGAGAAATTCCTTCAATATGGAAACTGATCGTTCGCTTTTTCTGTTATCCTGTTTCATTTACATTATTGCTTTTGGGCTTTTTCTGGATTGGATTAGACTCCCGTAAACAAGCGTGGCATGATAAGATCGCCGGAACAGTTGTAGTCAAACCTGAGATCAGAAAAGTCTCAGAACCTGGTGAAGATGATCCTTTAAGCAAAGATGAGAAATCGATTTTTCCTACAAATCCAACAAAGAGAGATACAAAGAGGTGGAATCTTGGGAAAGCACTTTTTGTCATATCTGTCATTGTTTTTTTGTTCACAAGTCATATTCTGAATCATGATGATAAATTGATTGAAGACGCGGGGAGTTGGCTTTATGAACCTGCTTTGATAGAAGATAATCCTGAAGACAATGGTTATTATTACCTTGTGGGTATAGATGTTCCGGAGGAAAAGGATAATTTTGAAATCGGGTATGAACGTGTGAATGCCCAAAATGATTACATTCTCAAACATGCAAAATATCCCTCAACGGAACGGGTCAAGATAACTTATAACGAAATTCTAAGTGAAAAAGATCATAAGAATATGATCGATTCTTTTGAGAAAGACTCTTTATTCGCCTATTGTTTGGAAAATAGAGAAAAAATAATTAATCAATATAGCGAATTATCATATATAAATGAAAGATTCATTAGTGCTTTAGATCATAAATACTTCATAACATCGGTTATACCACATTACACCGACGGGATACCCTTCTTTTTCTTAGAATTTTTTAAATATAAATTGTTGGAAACTTATTACATAGCAACCTTATACTCCAGTGGAGATAAGCAAGAGGCACTGTACATTCTTAATCAGAGTATAAAATATTCCAGGATGTTAATTGAATCAGCCGACTATCTCACTCTTAAGATCCTTGCATTGAATTTACTTAAGAGAAATCTGCATACGTATGATCAAATATTAAATTATGAAAATGAAAGC
Organism: Candidatus Cloacimonadota bacterium; assembly: GCA_021736135.1. GTDB lineage: Bacteria > Cloacimonadota > Cloacimonadia > Cloacimonadales > TCS61 > JAIPGO01. The sequence goes on along the minus strand of JAIPGO010000004.1, from coordinate 22,856 downwards.
AATCAGCTGCTAAAAGAAGGAGTCCTTAAAATTCAACCGATCCAGGTCTTTGAAAGAGATTTGACAAAAGTTGCGAAGCGATTATTTGTTGAAAAAACTGGTTTTATTTTAGACATCTATAACTTTCATCAGAATTTATATATTCGCAGAAACTACTATATACCAGAATCCTTTGTGAAGAATAGCAAATTTCTGTTCTTCAAACCCCATAAAACCATAAATCAGGAGTATATAACACAAAAACATTTTGCAGATCTCTCAAAAGTAAATGGGAAAGAGTTTTCTGAACTTGAAAAAGAGCCCTATGTGTCAGTCTCTTCACACTTTGACTATATAAGCAATCGGTATGGTTTAGCTTTCGTGTCTTTTCCAAATTTATACTTCCATCGTTATATAGCGAAGTTTCACGACTTTGATGGATACATCAATATACTGAAACTGAAAGTCTTGATCAAGGAGCAAAATATAGAACCAGCTCAAATTCCGGATTTTCTGGAAGCACATTGTGATTCATTATGCAATCCCTATACTGAAGAAGCAATGAAATGGGATGCAGATAAGTCCACTATTTATTTTGATGGTCCTTACGAAGATACGGACACTATCAGAGAAATTAAAGTTAAATAATGAAAGTTCTCAGATATCCTGGTTTGCTTAAGAATAGATTGATGTTACTGTACCAGGTATAAACTCCCTGGACTTGTTTGACTTATGAATATAAGTCTTAGAGACTGTTCAACGTAACTCATTATGTAATAACCGGAATTATTGAAATGAAGTTGAAAAGTGCACATTTATCATTCTGAATTCAAATTATCGAAATTGACAAAACTGTCTTTTATTATATCAAGCACAGGATATTATGTTAGTCCGTAGGACTTATCTATTTGTAGAATATATCGTTGCCTGCCCAAGTTCCCCACCCCGGCGACCGGCTCTGCCGGTCGCGGGAGGGGGGAGATTGGGTGATGTTAACATGTCTACAATTAGATATCCCCTACGGGGAATGAAACAATCAAAAGCAATATCTGCTTAGAATGCTGATTAATGCCATTGACTTGCGTCAAATTAATCTGGGAAAAGTTAATATGTGCAATATTATTGATCTAATTCAGTATAAGTTTTTAAAATGAATAGTATAATAGTGAACAGTCTCAAGTCTTAGAGTTTATTACTGCAACGAATTTTCTTGACATAAAAAAAGGGAAAAAGAGATTTTTAATATAGATGGTTTTTAACCCATTTTGTGCATTATGATTTGATGAAGAGTAGTTAAATTTTATGTGCAGAAGAGTTAGAGAATTTTTATGAATATTATTTTTATATTTATGAAAATTATCTAATTCTCTCTGTACTAAAAGATTGCTGCTATCCGCAAATTTCTACAGCACAATATGGGTTTAAGGGATCAATCCGGCACGTATGAGGTAAAATTATAATTTTGGGGAAAAACAATACCAGGAGTATATTATGAAGCGAGAGTTGATTTTATTAATCGTTATGTTATTGACCTTTATGCTTATAGCAAAAGAGCCTGTTACTATATCGGGATCTGGCCTTGCTAACGATCCCGGAAGCAGAGATCCCTGGGATCTTTTGATGCAGTTTAATATTGATGAGCAGCCGGGAGCTTTTGATCTTTGCGGTATGGAATGGGATGGTGAGTTTTTCTATGCAGCGATGTGGGGCATGATGCCGGCAATTTTAAGATTTGATGCTGAAGGAAATTATATTGATTCCTACTTTATGCCCATTATTGGAGCCATGGATCTGGCTTTTGATGGTGAATATATGTATGGCAGTTATAACTCCAACACGATATTCTGCTGGGAAGCGGAAAGCGGTAACCTGGTTCCGGAAAATGACATCACCGTTACAGGATTTAATCCTTACGCTTTGGCTTATGATCCTCTAACTGATAGCTTTTGGGGTTCAAGCTGGTATGATTCGATCACAAATTTTGACAGAGAAGGCAACATTCTGGCAACTTTTCCTAATCCTGGTAATATGTGCATATTTGGATTGGCAATCGATGCCGAAGATCCGGAAGGAACAATGCTTTATGCCAGTTATGGAGAGCCGGGCTGTTTCATTGCTAAAATTAATATATCAACAGGAACATTGCTGGAAACAGTTGATATCACTGAATATGGCGGAGATGAAGCTATGTCTGGCGGGTTATGCTGCATGAACGACTGGGATCCTGTTTACCGGACTCTGGGCGTGTTGATACGTGGTTATCCCGTCTATATCTGCGTAATTGAATTAGGTGAAAATGCCCCTGCAGAAGCACCTTCAGCCCCCGAAATGTTTACTGTTACGCCAGATGAGAATGGAAATCTTTCAGCAGAATTGAGTTGGCTCAATCCATCAGAAACGGTTGCCGGAGAGACACTTACTGATCTTGATGAAATGCGGATTTATCGGGATGATGAACTCGTGCATACGATTACGGGTCCGGTTATCGGAGGAATGGAAACCTGGACGGATGTTTTACCGGAAAGCGGTCTTTATGAATATATGGTGGTGGGATATAATGATGCCGGAGAAGGGCTTCCGGCGGAGGTAACAATTTATGTGGGTGAAGACGTGCCGGCGGCAGTCAGCAGTTTTATGCTTATAAATAATGAAGGCACTGCCGTTTTAAGCTGGGCAAATCCTATTGCCGGATTGCATGGAGGCGTTTATAATGAACCGATAACCGGTTACCATTTATTCCGTTCAGATGGAGAAATATTTGAACTGATGGGAATTTTAACGGCATATGATGATTATCCCCTTCCTGAAGAGGGATTTTACAGTTATACAATTCAGCCATATAATTCTGCAGGGGATGGAGGTATGGCATCAACAGCCTCAACCTGGATCGGACAAGGGTTGGGAGTATATATTGGTAATCCTAACACTACTTTAACCAGTTATCAGCTTCCTTTTAATTATTATTATAAGAATTCTCTGAGTGAAACGATATATTATGCAGAAGAGTTTGAGGCTCAGGGTTTGAATGGTGGAGCCCTGACAGGATTAGTCTATTTTTCGAATTTTGTGAGTGATCTATCTGATATGCCGGTGAATATCTGGGTCGGTGAAACGGATCTGGAAGACTTCAGCGACGGCTGGTTAGCGGCAGGAGAACTAACTCAGGTATTTGATGGGACACTGAATTTCCCCTCCGGGCCGCAGGACATTTATGTAGAATTTAACCAGCCGTACATTTATAATGGAGGCAATCTGGTCATTATGACCGAAAGAGTTATGGATACTCAATATTACTCCTCGTTAGACGTGTTTAGAGTAAGTGATACACCGGGATACGCTAACCGCACTATTTATGCGTATTCTGACATAGAAGATTTTGATCCCTATAATCCCTCCCCGGTTCAGCATCTCACGAGCCTGGTACCTAACACAGAATTCCTTGTCTCAATAAACGGAATGGGAGCCCTGGAAGGCTATGCCTATAATGGCAACACTAATGAGCCCCTGTATAATGTTCATATTGTTTTATGGGAAGAAAGACTGGATACTTTTACTGATGCCAACGGGCATTATATTTTTCCGGGATTGTTTGACGGAACTTACGAAGCACATGCAACTTTATTTGGTTATAGTGAAGATATCCAGACAATAGAAATTGTTGCCGATGAAACAACGGAGCAGGATTTTTATCTGGTACCCGCACCGCAGGTGGAAGTTACGGGACGGGTAGTGGGTTCAGATTATCCTGAAGTGGGTTTGGCAGGTGCAGAAGTGACTTTTTCCGGCATGGGAATTCATTCGGGATTAACGGATGACGATGGTTATTTCCTGATCGATACGGTTTATTCATCCAACACCTATCAGATGGTAGTTGATGCGGAAGGATATGAAATTCTGGTGGGAGAAGCAGTTATTGGAGAAGGCAATACCGATCTGGGAGATATCACCGTTAATGAGATCGCCTATCCCTGTTATGACGTGATCGCCACACAAAACGTGGAAGACACGGTCATTGACCTGATCTGGCATAGTCCGAATCCGGGAGCGGGAAATTTCTGGGATTTTGAAGATGATGACGGAGAATTTGTTGCCAATAACGGCTGGGCCTGGGGAACTGATAACATTGCCGGAGCGTATAGCGGGGCAAATGTCTGGGGTACGGTATTAAACGGTTATTATAATAATAGCGCTAACTATGAGCTTGTTACTCCGGCAGTTACGGTTCCCACTGAAGATGCGGTGCTGACTTTCTGGCACTGGTATGACATCGAAACATACTGGGATGGCGGAAACGTTAAAATTTCAAGCGATGGCGGCAGTTCCTGGGAACTTATTCAGCCTGTTGGCGGATATAATGGCACGGCAATCGGGCTTAACGATGAAGAATGCTTTAACGGTAATTTTCAGACCTGGACAATGGCGACCTTTGAGCTTGGTGCTTTTCAGGGTGAAGATGTAATGATCAAATTCCATTTCGGCTCTGATTTTTCAGTAACCTACCAGGGCTGGTATATTGACGACGTCTATATTGGCATCCCGGAAACGGATGTTATTGATAATGCGAATCCGCATTTTCATCCTGTTGTTTCATTATTGCCTGCTGCAAATGATAGACTAATGGAGAATTACAATTTATACCGCCTGCTTTGGGGAGAGGAAGAAAATGAGGAAACCTGGGAAACGATAGCGGAAGGATTGATCGATACCGTATATACCGATCTGAGCTGGGAAAATGTGACCAGCGAAATTTACCGGTATGCCGTGAAAGCAGAATATACAAATGAAGTTATGGCAGAAGCAGCATTCAGTAACTGGGTGGCGAGTGATTATTACACCAGCGCCAGCTTCACAGTATTAGATTTCTTTGATAATCCGGTGGCAGAGGCGCAGGTGAGATTATTATGCCAGGATGCAGATCCTGAGGGAGTTTACTACGTTTATGAACTTTTAACGGATGGCAATGGATACTGTAATTTTCCCATGATCTGGAAGGGAAATTATAACATCAGGATATCCAAGGATAATATGGAAACTTATGCGGCAGATATGGTTGAAATCTTCACTCCTTATGAACTCATCGTAAATATGACCGAAGTATTAAATCCTATTGCCGGATTAAATTATGAAGTGATTGATGATGACGTGACGCTTTGGTGGAGCGCTCCCAGCGATGAGAGTTTTTGGGATTTTGAGGAAAATAATGGCGAATTTTCCGCCGATATGGGCTGGGACTGGGGAACCGACAACATGGCAGGTGCCTTTAGCGGCAGTAATGTCTGGGGAACAGTATTGGATGCGCCTTACGCCCTGAATGCCAATTATCAACTGGTAACTCCGGAAATATCAATCCCTTCCGATGACGCGCAGCTTACTTTCTGGCACTGGTATGATATTGAAACCTGGTGGGATGGCGGTAACGTGAAGATCTCGCTTGATGACGGCGATACCTGGTCGATAATTTATCCGGAAGGTGGTTATCCCGAAGAAGCCTGTTCCCCTGAAAATGCGGGAATACCTAATGAGCCGGCATTTAATGGCAATACAGGCTGGACGCAGGCAGTATTTGAAATTGGTGAATTTGCCGGGGAAACAGCGATCTTCAAATTCCATTTCGGCAGTGATTATGCAGTTACTTACCAGGGCTGGTATATTGATGATGTGAGAGTAGGAGCCCCTGAGGAAAATTTCGTCCGTATTCTTGAGCACTATAATGTTTATCGAGATGGTGAGATCCTGACTAATGACTTAACCGAACTAACTTACACAGATTACGATCTTTCTGATGGAACTTATACTTATGGTGTAAGTGCCGTTTATTCAACAGGTGAATCTGAGATCAGAGAAGAAATTGTGGAAATTTATCCGCTCAGCGTTGGAGGCTACGTAACCGCATCCGATACGCCGGAAAGCGAACCATTCACGGGAGTGCAGGTATCACTTGAAAATGACGAGTTTTCCTGGAGTATGGAAACGGATGCCAGCGGAGAATTTTCTTTTGCCGGTGTAAATGGTTATCAGAATTATCATCTGGCTCTTTCTTATGAAGGTTACCAGATGTGGACGGAAGAGCTGATCGTTACTGATGAAGATATATATTTTGATCTGATCACACTTATAGAAATAATCAGCGCTCCGGGAGCCGTGACGGCAACTGCCAATGCTGAAGATACGGAAGTAGATCTGATCTGGCAATCTCCCGGTCAAGATGTGACTTATGAACTGAGTTACGATGACGGAGAAGCAGAAAATGTAACCTCTTTTGATGAGGACTTAAGTGAACGGGCCGTGTGGTTTACCGCACTGGGAGGACCCTGCTCGATCATTGGCGGCAGCATCAATACTTATGACGGCAGTTTCCCCTGGGGTGTGATATTAACTTCATTTACAGCAGCCGTATGGAGTTATGACGAATCATCAGGATTACCTGGAGAAATGCTGGCTTCCATTCAAGTCAATCCGAATGAATTCGGCTGGGTGGAATTTGAATTCGAAGAACCGGTAGAAATCGATGGAACGGAATTTTTCCTGGGATATATTCAGAATTCCTGGTACCCGGAATGTGTTCCAATTGCCATAGATGAAACACCACCTCTTGCAATGCGTAGTTACGAGCACTGGGTACTGATGGGCATGCCCTGGATGATGTCCGGTTATCAGGATTATATGATCAGGGCTATTGTGGAAGGACCAGGTGGTCGAAGCATACTGGGTACGGAAATTCCTGATATGCCTTTAAGGCATACGAAAAGCAGCAAGGGTTTGCATGCTTCCGTTTATGTTGACCAGGAAAGCGTGGGTCAGGCGCATATCGAATTTGAATATAATAAAAATTCTCAACTGAATGTTTTTGCTGATGCCAGTGATGAGATCAGCAGGCTGGACCGCGAATTGCTCGGTTATAACATCTATCGCGGTGATTATGGTGATGAAGTTAATTATGAAACCTGGGAACAATTGAACCCGGTGACAAATCCTGATACAACTTATAATGATCTTACCTGGGCAAGTGTACTTAGTGGCTTATATCGGTATGCAGTGCGCAGCGTTTATACTAATGACAATCTCTCCGGACCAAGTTTCAGTAACTGGCTGGGCAAAGATATGTATGGTCAGTTAACCACGACAATCACCACGAATGTGGGAATGGTCCCGGCTGGAGCAATTGTTTCCCTGGAATGCACGGAGCCGGATCCTGACGGGATTTTTCCTGAATATGAAGGCATTGCCGATGATGCAGGAGTCTGCGTGATAACGGGCATCTGGAAAAGTAATTACGATATTAAGATTGAGCTTTTCAATTTCATGACCTTTGAGGGTAATCTGGATATCCTGGAAGATGAGGTTATATATAATGCGATGGTCACGGAACTGTCATATCCGCCGCGTGATGTTTATATCGAAGAAAATCATTCCGGAAATATGTGGATAATCTGGCATTCACCTACGGGACCGCTGGAGAGTTTCTGGGATTTTGAAGATGATGATGGTGAATTTGAAGGCGAAATCGGCTGGGAATGGGCAGATAACTCAAATTCAGGAAATCCCTGGAGCGGAGAGAACTGCTGGAGCATGTATCCGGGCTCGGAATATCCGATCAATATGAATACATCCCTGTATTCTCCGGAAGTGCATATTCCTTCAGAAGAGACGCAATTGACTTTTTATCACTGGTATGATTTTGAAAGCTGGTGGGATGGCGGTAACGTTAAAATCTCCACTGATGAAGGCGCAACCTGGACAATAATTCATCCGGAGGGTGATTATCCTGAACCTTCTGTTTCCCCTGAAAATGCGGCAATTCCAGGTGAACCGGCTTACAGCGGATCAATGCTGCAATGGTCTCAGGCAGTATTTAATCTCGCAGAATACGAAGGAGAAGACGTGATGTTCCGTTTTCATGCCGGTTCTGATTATATGATCAATTATCTGGGCTGGGATATAGATGACGTGCGCATCGGAGAACCTGATGAACGGGGACGGGCATTACCATTGATAACGAGCAAGGAAATTAATGCCTTTAATATTGCCAGTCAAAGCAGCCGTGATGAACGGCCTATGGAAGGTTATCGCATTGCCCGGGGTTTCGAGGAAGATCAGGAAAATTACGAGAACTGGGAACTGATCGCCGAAAGCGTGATGGATACCACTTATGAAGATATGACCTGGCCTAATCTCACCGAACCGGGCAACTATATGTATTATGTGCAGGCAATGTACACGAATAATGTACTTTCGGAGCCATATTTCTCCAACGTTGTGCCTTTTGAGATGTATGTGCCCGTTTCCATCACGGTAACAACTAATGGCGGAGATCCTTCCAACGGTGCCCTGGTAGAATTGTTCTGCACTGATGGTATTCATTCCTATAGTGGAAACATATCCGGAGGTCAAATTTACTGGGATGAGATCTGGAAAGGAGAATATACACTATATATTTATCTGGGTATGTATGAAACCTACACTCAGGAAAATCTCTGGATACTTGACTCCACGTCTTTGAATGTTGAGCTTATCGAATTGATCTGTCCTCCTGCAAACGTCATCGTTGACGAAAGTACAGGAGTTTTTAGCTGGGAAGACCCGATTCCGCCACCATCATTTAGAAGTAATTCCTCTGCTGTTTCTAAGAAAGATATTCAGGAACAGAGGGATCGTCATTGCGACTATTTCAATGTTTACTTTGAAGATGAACTGATTGGACCAACCTTTGAACACCAGGTTACGCTCCCCGAATGCACTTATGGAGAAACATACACTGCTGGAGTTTCGGCTCATTATTCCTGTAATATGGAATCGGAAATTATGGAAATAGAGTTTACCTGCCTCTGGACAGGCATAAGTGTCAATGAGATACCACTGGTCACGGAACTGAGTGCTAATTACCCCAATCCTTTCAATCCGGAAACGGCAATAAACTATGCCCTGGCAGAGCAGGGAACAGTAACAATCACCATATTCAATCTGAGAGGTCAGATCATTAATACGCTGGTTAATGAAATACAAGAGCCAGGCTATTACACCGTTTACTGGCAGGGAAAAGACGATAAAGGACGCAATGTACCCTCCGGAATATACTTCTACACGATGAAACATGGAAGGTATTCTACCAGCAAGAAAATGGTTTTAATGAAATAAGCTTAAGATGTTGTATCCCCTGGGCAGTAAGCTGCCCAGGGGATCTGGAGTTTATATGTTCGAGATCTCTGAAATGTACAATTTCAAGAAACAGATGGAAAAGTCATTGCTCGGGAAAACAATCATCGAGGGCACGCTTGGTAATTCCGAGCATAAATTCGTCTGGTATAACCGTGAACCGGAAGAATTCAGTTCCTTGATCAAAAACAGGAAAATTGAGTCGCTACGGGTGAAAGGACGCTGGCTGCTGCTTGACCTGGAAAAAGATTACGTTCTGGTCTTTGGGGAATGTGGAGGGAAAATCATTCTTCATAATCCAGATGAAAAGCTGCCGGCAAAATATCATCTTTACCTGAAGTTTTCAAATGAGAGCTTTTTAACGGCGACCACGCAGATGTGGGGTGCTTATGAACTTTACAGAAAGGGAGAAGAACTGGAAAGGGATTATATCAAAGATATGAAACCCACACCAATGGACGCAGAATTCACTTTCTCTTATTTTAATGATCTAATTGACCTCTTGAATCTGGAGGGAAAACGCAGCATTAAAAGCCTGCTGACGCAGGAGCAGCTTATTCCCGGGCTCGGTAATGCCGTGGCCCAGGATATTATGTTCAAAGCCGGACTGCATCCCCGCTATTCACTGAAAGATATGCCGGAAGTCCACAGGCACAGATTATATGATGCCATCATTTTCGTTGTAAACGAAATAATCCGGAAAGGGGGCAGAAATGACGAATATGACCTTTACGGAAAGCAGGGCGGTTACCACAGGTTAATGGATAAGAATGCTGCCGGTAATCCCTGCCCTGTATGTAATACTGAATAAAAAAGATAAGTTATCTGGGAGGAACCTGCTACTTCTGTCCTGAATGCCAGGTTGCAACTTAAGATTTTTCCTGATGTTTTTCTATTGAGAGCTGTCAGTTTTTAATTGACATAAATCAGCCCGAAAAAGATAAAGACATTCAGCTTTAGATATAGGAGTGTTGATGTTAAATACAGTATTATTAATAATTCATGTAATTGTTGCTTTGGCAACAGTGCTGGTGATTTTGATGCAGACCAGCAAGGGTAATGGTCTTGACAGTACATTTGGTGGTGCAGCCGGTCAGGTTCTTGGCGGGCAGAATGCGCCATTAATGTTAAAGAAGTTAACCCGTATATTAGTGGCAGCTTTCTTTATTCTCTGCATCCTGCTTGCGTTCCAGAAACAGGGTCAGCGTCAGATGAAAAGTTCTGCAGTTCAGAAACTGCGTGAAACACAGCAGAAAACAGATGTTCAGCCTATGGAAGAGCCAGCTCCTCTGGAAGCGATTCCTGTTGAATTACCTGCTGCAGCTTCAGATAGTTTATAATTAATTAAGCAGAAGTGGTGGAATTGGCAGACACGCAAGACTAAGGATCTTGTGCCCAACAACGGGTGTGCGGGTTCAAGTCCCGCCTTCTGTACCAGATATAGATGCACCGGATTTCCGGTGCATTTTTTTTAACCAATTTATGCGTCGGCTTTTTTTACGTAGGAGCGAATCATCATTCGCCCAACCTGGCTTAGACGAGGATGTTCAGATACCTGATAACGCTTTTACAAACCCACTACTAAGCTACCTTGCGAATGGTCTTCAGACCTCCGCAATGGTAGCGACCGGTTATCACTACCCAAGCAAACCCAATTCAGTCAACCATTACAGAGGTCTGCGACCATTCGTAAGGTTTTAGCCGATGTATAATGGTGAACAGCATTAATACCAAAAAGAAACTTCAACTTATTATTGATTGGTGAGTTAGATCAATATCACGCTAATAACAAAACACCAGGATTAGGCAAGCATTGAGAATATCAGCAAGTTAAATTGGACACCACCCTTAAAGCGATAACATGTTAAAATCCGAAGACACTCAATCAATGAATTGCTTTTCTTTATGTTGATTTTAATTCTGGAATCCGGTAACTCAATTTATTATGGAATAGAAAAGATTCATTGCAGTTCGTTTTTGCTGTTATAAACAGTTCACCCTTTGTTGAACTGATTCATAGATCCTCCAGTTAACGACTCTCAGATTCCTGCGAATATCATTAATCCGGCTGACAGGATTAATACTATCAGTAATAACAGATAATACAATCTGAGATCTCCATTCTATGAGTATAACCCACATAGTAATATTACTTTATCAGCTTCTTAAGTACAAATACCTCAATGATATAGTCCCTTAACCCACAGACCCATATCAGAAAAGTGTTATGCGTGTGTAGGGTAAGGCATGGTAACAATATGGCTATACTTCCTTAGAGTTGGTGTAAATGCTTCAGGAGTTATTTTGTTTTATTATTCTGATATTTCCGATTTACTTATTGAAAATTAAGAGCTCAGAGAAAAAATAATATGACTATTTGTGAAATAGTTTTATCCGGATAAGATTGTAGAAGTAGATAAAAGTTGCTTAAGGATGTTATTCATCTAATTATCAAAGAGTTACATCATAATATTGATTTTCCTGAATACGTCTATCTTTATGATTCGTAATATCTTAGATCAAGTCGGAAATATTAGTAATTGACACACATTTTGTAATCTTGGAAGCACAAGAGAAATAATATAATATTCATCTTGACAATAATACTATACATTACGAATATATATCCGGCAAAAGAAAAGAAAATATGATTCCATTTTCAGGAGTCGGCTTTTAAGGGGCATTATGAAAGCAGGAAGAAATGAAGAAGAATTTTATTTAATACAACTTAGAGAATTTTACCAACTAAAAAAGAAGGATTGGAGGAATAACTGATGAGAAAGCTGATTTTATTATTATTTGTGATGTCATTATCCACTCTTCAATTTGCAGACGGCACACCACCCGAAGGAACAGGTACGGTAAATGATCCCTATCAGATCGCTATTTTAGACAACCTGCTCTGGCTGAGCACAACTGGATCTGTCTGGGATGGTAATTATTATTTTCTGCAGACGGCGGATATTGATGCCGGTGACACCCAGAACTGGAATGATGGAGAAGGGTTCAGTCCGATCGGTATAGATCAATTGTCACCTTTTCATGGTTCCTATAATGGTGACAACCACATTATTGACGGCTTATTTATAAACAGGACGGATATCTGGAATCCAGTTCCCGGGGCATTTTTTGGATATACCAACGAGGCGATGATCGTGAATTTGGGAGTTATAAACGTAAATATCACCGGCGATGGATATGCCGGAGGTATAGCAGGAAATATTAATTATTCCACGATCAGCAGATGTTTTGTTACGGGCAGTATTTCAGGAGGTTATAATACCGGTGGAATTGCCGGATGGTCTGAAGCATCTATTCTTACCGAGTGTTATGCTGAAGTCGAAATAAGTGGAATATCAGATTTAGGCGGAATCGTGGGAGTGAATCATAATAATTCACTGGTGGACAGGTGCTTTGCGATAGGAAGTGTCTCGGGAAATAGTGCTGTTGGAGGTTTGACAGGTGCAAATGATGAATCAACTATCAGCGAAAGCTACACTATTGTGACCGTGGAAGGTAATGGTTTCGAAGAAGGTGGTTTTGTAGGTTATAATAATAATTCTACAATCAGCAACTGCGTCTGGAATATGGAAATAACAAGCCAGGTCAACGGGATCGGAGAGAATATTGAAGGAACAATAATAAATTTACTGGAGGCAACAACTGCAGAGATGCATTTAATGAACATATATACAGACATCGGCTGGGATTTTTGCGGAGAAATAATAAATGGAACAGAAGATATCTGGGATATTCACAGTGCCTTAAATAACTGTTATCCCTACCTGTCTGCACTGGAATGGTCATATATCGAGAATGGATTATTAGCACGATTTGCAGCATCGCCCACTTTTGGTCAAATACCGTTAACAGTGAATTTCACTGATGTTTCTTTAACGCAGTTCGATATTATTTCCTGGGAATGGGATTTTGAAAATGACGGAGTAATAGATTCCAATGAGCAGAATCCGGTTTGGGAATATAATGAACAGGGGATTTACAGTGTAAGTTTGACGGTTACTGATGATGCCAATAGAGAAACATCGACAGAAGTGAAATTGGATTACATCACTGTATATAATAGCTTTCAACCCCAGGGAAGCGGGACAGAAACGGACCCTTACTTAGTGGGATCTTTAGATAATCTTCTCTGGATAAGCTCTAATGAGGACTGCTGGAGCAGTTATTTTTTTCAGACAGATAATATTGATGCCAGCGAAACGCAGAACTGGTATAATGGAGCCGGATTTAGTCCGATCGGTCTTAATGAAGACTGTCCTTTTGAAGGTAATTATGATGGGGGTAATCACATCATAGACGGACTTTATCTGAACAGGCCCGGCTCATCTTATCTGGGATTTTTCGGTTATGCCAGCGGAGCAACGATTGAAGCTCTGGGACTCATCAATATTCAGGTAATCGGAGATGAGTATCTCGGCGGTCTGGTGGGATATGATCATGAGAGCTTGATCAGTGAGTGTTATGTGAGCGGAAGTATAATCGGAGAAAATGATCATATTGGTGGTCTGGTGGGATGGAATGATGATACCGCAATTAATGAATGTAATACGAGAGGAAACGTCAGCGGAAATAATCATGTTGGCGGTCTGGCAGGATATAATTCCGGTTCGCAGATCAGCGATTGTTATTCAAGATGCAGTGTAACGGGTGATAATGCTGATATTGGCGGACTGGTGGGACTCAACTGGGAAAGTACGTTGAGTAATAATTATGCTACAGGCTGGGTATCCGGAGAAGACAGTGTTGGTGGTCTGACTGGCACTAATAATTCTACGATCAATAACTGTATCTGGAATATTGAAACCACCGGACAGACTGAGGGAATCGGCAATGATGAAGGTGGGACGGTAACTGAACTGCTGGGACTAACGACATTGGATATGCAATTAATGAGCAGCTTTACCAATATTGGCTGGGATTTTGAGGATGAAAGCATTAATGGAATTGATGATATCTGGGGTATCGATGATAACATTAATTCCGGTTACCCTTATATTTGTGATATTGAATTTCAGGTAGATAATGATAACCTGCCGGAATTTGTTAATAACCTGAGTATTTATCCGAATCCATTCAATCCGGAGATAAATATCCACTTTGAAATAAAGAAAAATAGTAATGTTCTGGTGAATATCTATAATCTGAAAGGTCAGAAAGTTAAAACACTGGTTGACGGATATTATGAAGCTGGAAAACACTCTTTAAATTGGCAGGCAAATAATGTGGCAAGCGGAATATATCTATTACGCTATGAGACCGAATCCGGCACAGAAATAAAAAAGATCACGCTTTTGAAATAGGGAATAGTGAACAGTGAACTGTGACAATATCTCTCAGCCTGGGTACCTGCCCCGATGTATCGGGGTGGGTACCCAGCCGTGGAATCATCTCAAGCTGATAAGTGCAATGTAAATTTTGAAGTATTTCCCAGTCATCGTTTCCAGACCATCCCTGGTCTGGATTTTAAATCAGAGCTGCCCCGCGATGTATCGGGGTGGGTACGCAGCCATGAAGTCATTTCAAAGCTGGTATGGATATACTAGTCTGAGGGATATACGCAGGTTTGTTATCTGCTAAATCCGATTAATGATTATTATATTTTTCCCATTCCTTATATACTGCTTTCACGGTTTCGGGGTTAGCACCCGCACCGAACTCCAGTTGGGCTATGATGCCACCTTCGGGAAGCAGGAGTTTTTCTGCAAGCAGACGTACTGCCTGGCATCCGGCTTCTGGATCGGGATCAGGTAAAATGTGCTGACGGTCAATTTCACCCCAGAAAGTAACTTTTCCTTTCACACTTTGGGCAATTTCGTCAATATCCATGCAGAATAACTGCGAATTAACCGCATCCACACCAATTTCCACTAAATCCGGCAGAATATCCTGAATATAGCCGTCGGAGTGCATAAAGACGAATTTACCTTTCGCTTTTGCCATCTGGCAATATTGCCGGTAAATGGGCTTAAAATAATGTCTCCACATTTCCGGTGAGATCAGTAGTGTTGATTGCGCACCCCAGTCGTCCATAAAACTTATGCCATCAACTTTCGCTTTAACCCATATCTCCAGTTCTCTCAGATAAAAATCGTTGATCCTTTTTAATAACTTTTCAAAGCCCTGCTGGGGAAAGAGCAGGTCAAGATAGGAATTTTGCGAACCGCGCAGAAACTGGTAGCGTTCCCAGGGTCGGGGACAGATGTTTGCCATCATAAAATTATCAGTCTTATCATAATTACGGGTAATAATGTCATAAGCTCTTTGCAGTTCATTTCCTTCAGGCAATTGTTCATAGGGTGGAGATACTTTTTCCCAGTCAGCAATATCGGAAATCAGGGGGTGTTTTACTTCGCCAATGATGCCTTCCTGCAGATTAAGGAATTCGCATCCCCATTCATCACGGAAAAAGCCTTTTTTATGAGGGTCACCTTTAACCTGGCTGGAAGGTGGATAGTAATAACCGCTGCCTGTGAAATCTGAAGGATATTTTTCCTGCAGCCATTTCACAGTTTCAGGATATTGTTGAGCAGCCACAGGTAACAACCAGAGATCCCTTGCGATACGTTCCGGGTAATGGAATTGCAGTGTTTTTTGAACTATTTCCCGGGGAGAACTGTTCACGGCTTAAATATTTCTATACCGAAGGTCAGGCTTATTTCATCATCCAGTTCGCGGACTACTCCTTGCGAGCTGTATGCCAATTCCAGGTAATATGTGTCACGATACTGGTATTTGGTGGCAATTTCAAATTTCCAGTCGTTATCCTGGTTTAGCGAGGCGGTTAATTCAGTACCCCAGTAATTTCGAGAGATCAGCATACCGCAGAAGAAGCGGGAAAATGTAAAGGTTGCCTTGCCTACGTAAGCATCGTTAACAATTTTTAGCTTGGTAACGCGCATTCCCGCCAGAAGGCCATACATCATATATGATTTTTTATCATATTTGCTGTCAAAATTATGCAGATAAAAATCATACTGATTAATGTAGTCCATTTGATTGTTATCGCTTTTATATGTCAGGTTCAGGTTGGTTCCTAAACCTAAGCGGGAAGAAAGATTCAGCATATCGAATCTGCCATGCAGCCTGTAAATGCCTGATTTGAAGTTCAGGTTTTTCAATTTGGCATTATAATCAGTGATTCCCAGTTTCAGACGCAAGGGACCTGCCAGCAGGTTTGTCCCCGTCAACATTATGACCATTATTATCAAGATAATTTTTTTCATATATTCTCCGGTATTTTTTTATTCCATAAGGCAGCAAGTTGAGGAAGTTGCGCCAGAATCAGCTCCAGTTCCTGCAGATCAACAGTCTGTTGACTGTCACATACGGTTTCATCGGGGCAGAAATGAGTTTCCAGTAAGAGTCCGTCAGCTCCGGCAGCAGCACCTGCCCAGGCAAGAGGTCGCACAAGGTCGCGCCTGCCACCGCTGTGAGAAGGGTCAATAATGATCGGGTAATCAGTTAACTGCTTCATAACCGGCACCGCCGAGATGTCCAGAGAATTACGGGTATAAGTATAATCAAAAGTCCTGATGCCTCGTTCACAGAGAATAATATTCTCATTTCCACCGCTGCTGATGTGCTCAGCAGCTAACAGCCATTCTTCATACGTGCTGCTCATACCGCGCTTCAGGATGATGGGATTCTTTACTTTTCCCAGTTTACTCAGTAAAGGGTAATTATGCATACTGCGGGTACCCACCTGGATGATGTCAACATACTCCGTGAGCAGTTCCACGTCTTCCGGTGAAATAATCTCGGATACGGAAAGCATTCCGGTTTCATCAGCTACTTTTTTTATAATCTCCAGACCTTCTTTACCCAGTCCGGGAAAGGAATGCGGTGAAGTGCGCATCTTAAAGGCACCTCCTCGAAAGAAAGCGATACCCAGTTTCTTTAATTGCAGGGCGATAGTCTTCAAGTCCTGGTAATTTTCAATGGTGCAGGGTCCGGCTATAACGGTAAAATTATCCCCGCCGATTTTGTGTTCACCAATGCTAATGACTCTACTTTTTTTAAATTCACACATTATTCCATCTCCCGCTTCGGATTTCTTCCAGTACTCCCAACTGCCATGTCCGATCAGAGACAAAAAAACAGCAGCCCTTAAAATGGGCAATAATTTCACGCACAATAATGATACCTGTCAGCAGCAATGGCCGGGTTAGAGGATTGAAAGGAATCAGTAGCGGAACCTGTTCATCTGACATAGTCAGGATTTTATTGTAAATTCCATCAATATCGGCATTCCATATTTTAAATCCCTGAACCAGGGTTTCATCATATACCTTCATATCCTGCAGCATTGCACCCAGCGAAGTAACAGTTCCCCCAATACCCGCCAGCACGGTATCATTATCAATCTTAATTTTCAGAACCTGCAATTTATTTTTAATATGCTCTGTTTCCTGCCAGGTATTGTCTCCAAACTGATTATGCAGCCGCCTGATGCCCAGTTTAATGCTTTCCGTGCGAATGATCTCATTACTCCTGATAAAAGTAAATTCGGTGCTTCCGCCACCGATATCAAAAAGAAGTAATGATGTTGCTTTAAATTCATTTATATTTGCCAGTCCGTTTAACCGCGCTTCTTCTTCACCACTGATGATCTGTAATTTTAGTGCAAACTTATCCCGGAGTAGATTCCTGAGCACTTCAATATTTTTTGCCTCCCGTGCCGCACTGGTGGCAATCAGATGTATTTCACAGTTATACTGGCGGGAAATGGTTACGAATTCCTCAATGATGCCGAAAGTTCTCAAAATACCTTCACCGGAAAGCAGATTATATTTCATGTTTTCAGCTAAGGCAGAGATCCTGCTGTCCCTTTTCAGGATAGTAAGGCCATCTAATGTTATATCTGCGATCAGGAGCTGGACGTTATTCGTGCCAATATCAATGATCGACTGAATATTGCGCATTATTTATAAGAATGGATAAGTTTCAGATTTTCTGCCTGCCAGCCTTTTTTGTCCATGATCCAGCGTAACTCAAATTCAAATATATAGTCGCGGCTGGGCAATGAATGCCAGTCAATTTCCGCCGGGAACTGCGAAGCATGCACAAATGCCGTCTCGTAGGGTGATTCCTCTTTGCGTGAATCCGTTACCCAGAGATGACCATCCAGCTTATTCATAAAACGTAAAAAACCGAATTTCTTATCCGGATAATATGAATAACAGATGCCGCGTTCTATGCGGTTTTCATTATCTTTATCCATCACGGGCAGTAAACCCGGTACCAGATAGCCGGATGTGAACATATCCGTTTCATTACGCAGCGAATGCGCCACATTCTTGAAGGCAAGCGCTTCCACGCGGCAGCCTTTATTCTGCAAAGCCCGCACCACCTGCACAAAATCTCCATCTCCGGTAACCAGAAACACGCTGTCCAGCCGCTCCGACTGCAGCAGCGCATCCACTGCCATATCCAGGTCGGCATTTGCCTTGCCATATCTGTTACCGCTTTCATCCACAAACCATTTCACCGTCTTGACTATTACCTTAAAGCCAAAATCACGCAAAACCGAATGAAAACTTAATGATTTCTGACGGTAATCAATATTGGTTTTTGCCTGGGTCTCATCATAAGCCACGTAAGCATTCAGCCGCACGGCAACACCATTGTTACGGCAGGCAAAACGACGCAGCACGTCATACAGCATGCCATATCCGCCATTCTGGGCAATATTGGAAACATCCACATAAACGCCTACTCTTTGATAGGGATGTTTTTCCATGTCTTCTCCTTTTTTAATAATTTAAAAACAACTTTTTTCTTTTACTTTTTTCGCCAATATACTTTGATTCTAAAAAAATGTTTTTCTCTTTTACTTGTAAAGACTTTTATCATTTTACTCATTTTCCCCTGCAATGAGAATGTTCAACAGCAAGCACGCAAGGCAAGGTTTCAGTAGAGTCAATTTTCACTAAAAAATGTTTTTCTATTATAAAATCAGGGCAGAGATGCCTTGTATTCATCTTTCATTAATCCTGGTCTTCCATCACTGAGTGAAGCTCAATCGTCACCGTTCACTATCTTTCAAACAATTCCAGAATTCCAGCGATATAGATTTCCCCCTTAGAGCTGCCATTCTCTTTTTTGCTATATATAAAGGTAATAGTCATTCTTTTAGAAATACCGAAACCATTGACTTTTGCTTCCTCGATCTGAGGAAGATACGTACCGGTGTTGATGTATCTATATGAACCTTTTTCTTTTTTATTTTCGATGATCACGTCTTTAGCCTGGTGCGTGTGACCATAAATAACGAATCTCACTTTCGGATATCTGGCAAAATCTGCCATAGCACCCTTGAGATAAATATCCGCCGGTGTTTTAAAATATTTACCGGCAGCTTTGATTATCTCTAATACTTTATGAAGCGAATCAAAATTATCATCCTTCAGCAGATTATTTAAAAGCAGAAAACTTTTACTGATTTTTCCCGGTAAAGGCAGATCAATATATAGCTTAATCCACATCTGCGCCAGGCTCGTATTCAGAAAGACTTCCAGAGATTTCCACAGAGCTTCTGTAATATCATTTTTCTGTTCATTATTAAATTCCTCCGAGGTTGACCAAAACAGGCAATTGATAGCAGAAAGGGCAGGGCGGACGTTATTGATATCTTTAATGTGATTGATAAGCTCATCATATCTGCCCTGCCATTGAAAAGTGTTATTCAGGCGGTAAATAATGCCACCCATAATTTCAGCAGTTATAACTTCCCCGATATTCTGCACCTTATAACATGCCGGGTCAAATCTGCCCTTCATGGAAAGATCAAGCACTTTCCTGGCAAATTCGTAACCAAAGCAGGTATCATCCCATTCGTGACCATGTCGGCATAATAGCGAATATTTATTCAGATGCAGGTAATTGCATATTTTCAGGTCAATGCTTTTAAACTGTTTCCTGATCCTTTGCTGCAGAGAAGCGTAATTATTGATGGCTCTATCGTGATTACCGGTTACGTATGTCACTTTTACCGGAATGTGCGGGATGGCAGCAGCGAGAATGAATAATTCCTCAAAAAATGCCTGACAGGCAGGCAAAGCTAAAATATTCGCCAGAATCCGGTTACAGGCAATCTCTACCTCAGGTTCATTATTAACCCATATTGGGGATCCAAAGCTCCATTCCATGGTCTTTTAGCTTCCTCAATTTTCAGCCATTTATCCGTGCGTACGATATCAAAGATATCACCTGATAATACCAGGTGCACTTCTTCAATTTTTCTTTGATCAGAATTGGCTCTAAGCAGGATTTCAGGAAACAGAACCTGCGAGAAAACTTCCTTCACCACATTCGAAGAAGTGGAACCGTCAGAAAAGTGAAGATCACTGAGGATTATGAGCATGGGTAGTGAATAGTGAACAGTGAATAGTAAACAGTGGACGGGAAATCGAAATACGAGATACGAGATCTGATACTCGAAATACGGGAGAAGGGAAACGAAGGGGCGAAGGGGAGAAGGGAAGCGGGAGAAGGGAAACGGGGTGAAATTGCGAAAGTGCGAAAATGGTCTTCACTTCGTTCAGCGTGATTGGTGATTCGTGATTGGTGACTCGGAATACATAAGAGAAGAATCTTTACCACAGAGGCACAGAGGGCACAGAGTTTTGAAGAAAGAGAATAGCTAACATTATTCTTGTTGTGTAATTTTTTATTGTTTAAAGTCGAATTCTTCATATTATTATCTTTTTCCCTGTGCGCTCTGGTGCGTCACGAAGTGGTGTTCCTCCAGTTGGTGAAAGTCCAGTCCGGTCAATTTTCTGTTCAGCCGGAAGTGAAAAAGATGGCTAATTCCGGTAATGGATTAGTCAAAGCTCTTTGAATCGGTAAGTAAGCCGTAGCGCAAGCGAACGGGTTTAGCTTCGTTAAACCTTGCAATCGGTGAGTCTGTCAGAGAAGATGAAACCTGTAATCTAATTGGAAGAAACAGAAAAGTGCACTATCAGATACTGTCGGAGTTATGACTGATGGCGTGTTTACAAAAGGAGGTATGCTGAACGTGAGAGAGCCTATATGTTAAGGTTGGCAACCTTAATGGCTTCCTATAAGTGTAAACGAAATGGAACTCAGGCATAAAGGCAGTCGGAGATGCTCGTAGTAGTGATGATAGCTGTGCAACACAACGCAGCAGGAGCAAAGGGGCATTACTTCAAAGAAATTTACAAGACAAGGAGAACATTGTGATTGATGTAAATCTAACAAACAAACCAAAATCAGCTATGAAGGCTGAAGAAAGAGTTTGTTCTTTTCACCGTAAGTTATATTCCAAAGCCAAACGGGAAATAGAAAGAGTCAGCGAAACTGTAAGCTTGCTCGCCCGGATGCTTATGAGAGATTGGTTGAGTATTACTGACTATAAATCCTCTCAAGCAGGGTCGGCTGATGATACTGTGACTGCTTGGAACGAACTTTGTCGGTAAGGTGTGGGCGGGAAAACCGCATGCACGGTTTGATGAGGGGGACAGGTGAATAGAATACTTGAAACCTGTCTCTACTCTACTGGCTGAATATCTTCATCAAATCCTACTGCACAAAATAAATTTAACATGATACCTTCTTTTCCATTTTTTCTCCAATATTATATTTTGAAAGAATTTTATAAATAAATAAATTGCCGTTAATATATGCACGCCACGCCCTTAAAAGGTGCACATAACCAACCTTTAGTGATGTAAATGTGCTTCATGATTTTTGTTGATCTTATCATGAATCTTTAAACCTCAATTTCGACATTCAGATACTCAAGTATACTACTGATCATTTTTAAAAGGAGCATTGCCGATTGCTCTCTTTATAAAGTAGCCGGCCAAAAGAGCTATAACTGTAAAAAGGATATATCCACCGCTAAAACTTTCAGAGTTTCCACGTCTTCCTCCTTCTCCTATTGCAAGTAATATAATAATTCCACTAACCCAAAGTAAATTGCCGATACCATTAATGAACGTAAAAGTAAGTACTTTACGGGTTGACATTCGTGATGTATTAACTTTGTCTCCATATCCGCTACCGATTATTACTATCAAAAGCAAAGTAACCATTACAAGTACAATTTCGAGCAGGAAACACAGAATGAGAATGGGTAATGATACATCTATAAATAATACCGGCTGGTCATCAATTGGGTGAATGAATATTGCCCAAAGAATTATTCCCCCCATTCCCGGGAAAGGTAATAGAAAGAATGCCAGGACTCTAACTAATACAGGCTTTGGATCTCCAAGCTTTTTCATCGTATCCCTCTTAATAATTAATATTCCTTCAGGTTAGCAAAACCAATTTCGTTTATGTCTGTGCTCATTAAAATTTACTGCCAGAACTACACAATTCATGGTTGAACACGACAAAATATCGAGAATGTCCGAATTAAATTCATTTTTGTTTTAAATGTCAAGCAGTTTTATTGGAAATTTTTAAAAATCTCGTCTTTTGTGAAGTTTCATTTCCCTGAAAGGGATATATTCGTATGAGACTATTCAATGTAACTCTTTATATGATAACCAAAATTATTAAAACGAAGATAAAAAAGTGCACATCTGCTGTGCTTTAAGCAGGATTATCAAATTTGACCAAACTTTTTATCTAAGAGTTTAATCAGGGAAAATTTTAGTCCGTAGGACTTATTTATTTGTAGAAAAGGATGTTGTCCCCCCCTCCCCGCGACCGGCCCCGCCGGTCGCGGGGAGGGC
>JAIPGO010000076.1 GCA_021736135.1 Candidatus Cloacimonadota bacterium | reverse complement strand
GTTATGATAATATGCAGGTGGGTTATGCGAATGACGTTCTTCAGGAAGAAACTCTTCTGCGTTCGGAGCGGATGAGAACCGGAATCCAGATGCAGGATTCACCGCAAAATTTCCCCA
Source organism: Candidatus Cloacimonadota bacterium (assembly GCA_021736135.1). Lineage (GTDB taxonomy): Bacteria > Cloacimonadota > Cloacimonadia > Cloacimonadales > TCS61 > JAIPGO01. Next base: position 22,701 of record JAIPGO010000076.1, on the reverse strand, counting down.
TGAGCGGTTACATGACAGAAGTGTCAAGTAACGATCATGTAACGACGTACAAGATCATTAATCAGTCCATAAAGAGTAATGGCAGAGAGAAGATAGGACCCACGTTAATCAAGGCTTATCGAGGACGTAAATCACAATTTGGCAACGACGATGATAAAATGTCTCCCATAATAAGATATGCTGAAAGCATTCTGCAGGGTAGAAGTCTGGCTCAGTACCAGTACTTTACAATGCATGAATACTCAGAAAATGACGAATATATGGAAACAGACCGGGTGAAATTCTGGGGACCTGACGTACTCTGGGGACCTGTGCACAGTAATGATGACATCTGGATTCAACAGTTAGGCGGCGGAACCAATAACAACTGGCCCACTTTCCATGCCCTGGTGACAACCAATGGCAGGATAATGGATCATGCTACGGGACAGCCGGCAGTGCAAACAGCACCGATGGACTTGATATTCCTGGATGGTTATCAGGAGAATTCTGGTTTCATAAATATCTCTGCTGGTAATGCCATAGAGATAAGAAACAATGGTTATAATCTTGATACATCGGAAGGTAGAGATATTCTTTATGTGAAGCTGGATGGTACTAATGCCATTTGTCGTTATGCAGATATTATAACGGAACCGGATACTTTCACAGTGTATAATTCATTTCCAGACCCTGCCCATCCCACTTTTCCAGTAGGAGATTCTATCTGGACGAACTACGTCAACGTTAAAAGAGTAGATTGGGATGATATGACCTTCAACCTGAGTGTGCTAAATTCATCAGTATTTGTTCATTGTAAAATGTGGATAGAAGGTTCAATGAGCGGGAGACAAACCTGGGGTTGCGCAGATACGATCTTTATAACGGGAGATCTGGTATATAACGGCACAAATCCTGGTGATCCACCATCGTTAACGGATCCTGATATTCTGGGTATAGTATCTGAAGAACGGATCTATATTCAGTATAAGAACTACGATCCGGATACGGAACAGATTCAGTCACCGAATACGAATGGATTGTTTCTCTATGGCTGTTATGCAGCCATAGGAGACGGTAACATGGATCTTTACGGGGACCTTAATACTCATTATGAAGGGATTTTCTCCTTTTATTACATGCATCCCCATGGATCAACGCCGGGATTTACTATAACCTATCCGAATGGTTATGAATGGGATATTGAATTTCCAGATTTTCATAAGTTCATCTTCCCGTTATCGCCTTACTGGAGCGGGGATCCTGGTTTTCTTCTGCATGGCGGACCAATCGCAGCTAATCCCTGGCCGACTTGTGGTTATCCTTATGAGAATCCAGCTTATCCGGCAGCCAATGTTCCCCCTTACGGAACCGACTGGCCCTGGTATAATCCAGTTTGGCCGGAAGCCGTTAATACTCAGATGGGAGAACGGGGAATAATCCATATGTTTGGAGGGATCCAGCAATTCAGGCGAGGATTTGTGCACCGTTCAGGTTCTGATCCTTTGAATCATCCCGGCAATGGCTGGGATATAGATCACTGGGAATATGACGGAACTCATGATTCCACAGGATATGATAAAGATTATCACTGGGATGATAGAATAGATTATGGCATGCTGCCTCCAAATTACCCACAGGTATATGAAGGTATGGGTAGCACAACGCTGTATTATAGTTCATCGGGCTGGACAATGAAAGTTCCACCCCGTTATTAACATCGGAGGTACAAGTTGTACCAAGAAATAGAAATTTAATATAATTTAAAACAGGTGAGATATATGGCGAAGAAGAAAAAACAGAAGAAAATTAAAGAGTCAATCGGGCTTGACATCGGCACACACAGCATTAAGCTTGTGCATCTGAAGAAAGTCCACGAAGGCTATAAGCTTCTGAATTATGATGTTCGGTCAACAATTCCCGAGGGTTTGGAGCATAATCAATCAGATTTAATGCCTGATAGATTTGCACCGGTACTTTCAGGAATGCTGAAATCGATGAAGCTCAATCCGAAGAAGATCAAGCATCTGGTATCATCAGTAGGTGGAGATAACACGAGTATCAAGCAGATCAAGACGATATTTCTACCGGAAGATGAACTGGAATCAGCTTTATTCTTTGAAGCAAAGAAGCATTTGCCGATCAGTGGCTCTGAAATGGTTCTTGATTATCAGGTATTGAGTGTAGAGGAAAAGACAAACAATATGAATATTCTGCTTGCCTCGACTACGAAAGCCCTGTTGAAAGAACATACTCAGATCTTAAATTCAGCGAGTTTGCAGCCTAATGTTGTTGATATTGAATCACTGGCAGTCGCAAACAGTTTTGCTTTGACTCAGGCAGCAGAAGAAGGAATATACGTAATCCTGAATGTGGGAGCCTATAAAACGAATATGGTCGTTTATGGTAACAAGGCAAAATTCTTTACCCGCGACATAACCTGGGGTGGATATCATTATTCAAAGGATATAGCTAAAATACATCGCTGTTCATTTGAAGAAGCTGAGAACATGAAGAAGGACCTTGGTCTGGCGGCGCAGGAGAAACTGGGAAGTGAGAGTTCTCTCCTGGCTCTTGATATCACTGATAAGACAGCAATAGAACAAATAGCAATGGAAGTGAAGCGTTCCTTAAGATTTTACGTGAAAGAAGCTGGAGACAGTGATTTTCGTAAGATTCTTCTGGTAGGTGGCACAGCCAAGTTGAAAGGACTTCCTAATTACATCGAAAGTCAATTGAATATCCCCACAGAGGTTTTCAATCCCTTCGATGCGATAGAGGGAGCGGATAAATTTGATAATTTGCATGATCCTCAGTTGGCGCTGGCATTAGGCCTGGCTTTGAGACCAGAGTAGAGGAGTTTTTATGAACCAGTTATATTTCAAGATAAACTTAAATAAATACGGAGAGCTGAGACAGAAAGAAGTAAAAGAGCGTCGTTCATTTCAGACGACAGCGATAGTATTTCTAGTATTAACAGCGGTGATCTATGGCGTTGTACTTTACTATAATGGTAAAATGGCAAACAAGGTAGAAAACCGTCGTCAGCTTCTGAATGATATCAAGCAGGAAATCAAGTCATATCAGGAAAATGATCAGTATCTTTCGACTAATGATTTGAATAATATTGCTGAGATCAGTACAGACCGTATATTCTGGTCCAAAAAACTCGTTGCTCTTTCGGAGAAGACAAGTGACAAAATAGCGATAACAAACTTCTCTTATAAAAGTGATGTGCTTAGTATTTTTGGAATAACCCGTCTTGATAAAGATCAGAAGGAATTCGATCTGATAAATGAATTTATAGAAAACTTAAAAAACAACACCCAGATCAGCAGTGATTTTGGTGAAATAATGTTTGTAAAATCGATGCGAGATTTTGAGAAAGATGTAGAGATATTACGTTTTCAGATAGACTGTAGACATGAAACAGGGAAAACAACATCCAAAAGGAGAAGATCATGAGACAGCAATATTTAATTTTACTGGCAGTGATGATTCTCATAGCTCTACTCTTCTTTCATTACAGCAGTCAGCTTATCTCGCAGAAGAAAGATCGTATAGATCGTTTTGATACGCGGATAAAAGTGGAACAGGAAAAGCTAAACAGCGCCAAGGTGCTAAATGAGCAATTACGTGATGTTTCGCGAGTGATATTAGGTAGTATCAGCAATGAGCGTAAATTCAATGCCGATGAGATAGGTATTTTTACCAAGACTCTTTACGACATGGCTGACAAGTATAAGTTTGCGGTACACAGTTTTTCACATAAAGACATATCCTCGTTAGATGGAAACTTTGTAGAACATCTTTATACGATGGAGCTTAACTGCACGTTTGTGCAGTTAGGTAAATTTCTCACAGATCTGGAAGCACTGGATTACATTGTGAAGATCAAAACACTTGATGTAGTTCCTTACGCCTCCAGAGGGAAATCGGATGCGCTTCTGGAAGGTCAGGAGACGCGTTATAAAGTTACCATAGAACTCTCAGCTTTCAAAGTAGTTAAGGAGGTATAAGTGGAAGAAAAATATCTGAAAGATTTTATCATAATATTAGTAGTCATTCTTCTATTAGCCTTTGGAATAAAAACATCCTCCCTCTATAAGAAAGTGCTTGAAGTGTCCGAAGAATCCGAATATAAGAAAATGGCACTAAGCGAGCAGCTATTGCAGAAAATCCAGCAGATTGACAGTTCAATTCAGGATCGGAAGAATTTTGTGTTTACAGTTGATAAAGATCCTCTGGAACAGAATCTGATTGTGAAAACCCAAAAGGACCTGGAAATGCAGTGGCGCGATGAAGTGGAGAATATGGTTAGGCTGGAAATGACAGTAATTCCCGACACAGGTGAGAAGAAAGCCGCAATCAGCTATAAAGGCAGTACAACGCTTTATGGTGTTGGCGATAAGTTTGACTTAGGTGGAGCTATAGGCAATGGTGCAAAGGGCGAAATAACAGACATCCGACCCGGAGAGATCAGTTATTTGATCAACGGCAAGCAGTTGGATATGCAATTAAAGCCGATTCCACCAAAACCAGCTTCAATTAAAACCAGTACAAACAAAGCCAAATCAATAAGAGAATATAATTGGTAAATAAGTATCAAAGGAGTATAAATGAAATCGTTCAACATTAAAGCATCGGTATCTCTGAGTGTAATTCTTGTATTACTCTTAGGTTCAGTAAGCTTATTTGCTGCAACTGATAAACTGGGCAAAAAAATAAGCCTGGATGCAACAGATGGAAAGGTTTCCACCATAATTTCGATGATGGCAGATCAAAGTGGCTGCAACATTGTTTTGGCGATGGAAACCACAGAAGAGCAAGATGCTGCCAGTGCTTCTGACAAGAGGATAACCATTCATTTGAAAGAAGTACCGATCGAACAGGCATTATCACTTGTAGTGAAATCAGTTGGTCTATCATACCGCTTGATAGGTGAAAACACGTTCCTGGTAGGCGAAAAGAAGAAAATAGATGAAGAGATAGGTGAAAGAACCTATGTGATACATCTCAATTATGTAGATGCGAAGAAGATTGTGGACGCAATGAAATCCATGCCCGGTAATTTCTCGGAAATTGAAGGGCAGAATGCAATCATAGTGCGTGCCAATCCTGAAACGTATTCGGAAATAGTGAAGAAAATTGAAGAGATTGATATCCCCCAGAAGCAGATAGAGATCAGAGCACGTTTGATCGAAATCCATGTATCTGATGCCGAGAAATTCGGTATTGACTGGAAGCAGCTCAACAGATTAACCACTATCATTGCCGAAGATCCGGTAAATGCCAGTGGGGTAGGGCTTCCTTTTAGTTATTCCGATGAAACAGGCGCTAGTCCGTCAGGAGAGCCAGAGACCTTTGGCACAGTTCCTGATGAACAGTATTTCCAGAAGATAGATGGTTTCAATAATGTAGGTCATTTCTCACGTCAGCTTTATGCCTTTGACATCACCATAGATTTCCTGCTGGAAAACAATGCAGCCGAGTTACTGACAGATACTCACATAACTGCGTTGAACGGAGAAGAAGGCTTCATTCATATTGGGGAAGTAGTACCTTTCGTTGTTCGTAATACAGATAACGAAATACAGGTAGAAAGGGAAGAAGTAGGAATTATGCTGAGAGTTAGACCGAAAGTCAATAGTGACAACCAGATAACAACAACTATTGAACCGGAAGTAAGTTCCGTAACCGAAATGGTGCAGGATTTAATTCCCAGAACAAAAGTGCGCAGAATAACTTCTACGGTAACAGTACCAAACGGACAGCGCATTATTGTAGGTGGGCTTCTGAGTACTAATATCATTACAACCAATGACAATCTGCCTTTTTTAAGCGAAATTCCCTATATTGGCAGTCTCTTCAAACACAAAACCATGACCATGGAAAAAACAGATCTGATAATTGAGATTACTCCGCGAATCGTAGAAACGACAGACCAAGCAAAATACGATTTACCTGATGATAGACTTGAACAGCGTCTTTTAAAAGAAAGCGAAGAGGAGTAAATAATGAAGATGAAAAAAGCCTGGATAATCTTATTTGCGATAGTTATCCCTGCGCTTCTTCTACTGAGTGGTTGTGATTCACGAACTGGAAATGAAGTAAATTATGAAATCACTTCGATCAATATTTCACCAAGATTGTTGTATGCTGATAATGATAGTTCAACAAATTCAGCAATAACAGTCACCGTAGAAGATAGCGAAGGATATCCCGCAGTAGGCGTGGCAGTTGACTTCAATACTGATCTTGGTTACCTGCAGGGCAAGGTATTTACCAGTGATACAGGTGTAGCGTCAACAACATACAACGATAATGGCAGAGTAGGTATAGCCCATATCACTGCCAGTATTAATGAATCAAATATCGTCGATTCCGTGGAAGTTAAATCAAATCCACACTTTACAATCGATAGAGTAACAATAAGTGATACCCTGATCTATGCAGACCATGGTATAACTTCAAGCAGTATCGAAGTTCTGATCAAAGATCAGGATGGATTTGCAGCCACCGGAGAAAGCGTCTGGTTTCAGGCAGACTTTGGCAATATCATAACGCATGTTAGTACAGATTCCAGTGGAATAGCCACTACAACATTCTGGGATGACGGCAATTATACTGGACCTGTAACCATCAGTATCTTTTGCGGATTAGCTTACACGACAAGAACAATCACCGTAGCAAATCAGCCACCAGTAACAGAACTGCATCTTGATGTTGTCAGTGCGGAAATCACTATCAACACAGTTAGAACGATAGAAGCCACAGCCTTAAACGTGGCAGGACCCGTTCCAAATGGGACTTTAATTACTTTCCAGACCGTGATGGGTTACTTCCAGACATCTCAGACTGATGTGACATATCTGGGAAAAACTGTAACCATTTCTACATCAAATGGAGCTGCTCGTGCCTTCCTTAATTCAGGCACCCAGGCAGGAGCTAATACTGTAACAGCAGTCATTAATGTTGATAATACCGGTAACACCCTGGAAGATTCATCTGTAATGAGCGTACTTCCCGGACGTCCTACCCAGATGTCACTGATCCCCAGAAATGAAGATGGTGTACCAACTACCGTTACATCCGTGGGCAGTGGAGAGAATCTTTATATCTGGGCTTATGTGCGTGACAATTATGGAAATCCCGTCACAACAGATTATGTAGTTTCCTATACTACGACTCTTGGCAACATCCTGAGTCCAGTTTCCATCACGGAAGGTGGCATTGCTGTTTCCACATTCTCAGCAGGCATAAACGCAGGCGTGGCACAAATCACGGCAGAAGTTGATTCAGCTTTTGCAACTTCAGCAGTTACCGTGATGTCTGATGAAGTAAACTCTATCCAGTTTGTTAATCAGAATCAGGTTTCTATAGACGTACAGGGAACTGGTGGTAATGAATCAGCAGAATTGGCAGTAAATCTTTATGATATGAATGGCAACCTAATAGATTATCCGGTACAGGTTTGGTTTAAATTCCTGGAAAGACCGGAGGGCGCATATCCTGAAGGTAGTAACATCAATAACGTAGTATATAATACAGTAGATAACCAGCCAAATACGGTTGACTCCACTTACACAATGTCTTCAAACGGGGCAGCAGTTGTTTCAGTAAACAGTGGAACCCAGTCAGGGATCATTAAAATTGAAGCCTGGTGTCGCACAACAACCGGCATCAAGAAATCTTCTGCTAAACCAAATATCGTTGTCCAGTCAGGTCCTCCGCATGAATGCGAATTCACAATTGGTGGTGGCGATGATGGTGAAGATATGGGTGGTGGAATCTGGAGAGTTCAGGTAGGTGCAATTATCACAGACCAGTGGGGTAACCCCGTTGGTGATGGCACAGCAGTTTATTACTCATTACCGGATAATCCCGATTATGCATCAGTGGAATCTGCAGACGCTTATGTGGGCAACGAGAATGCTAATGGCGACACTCTGGCAGGTACTGCTTTTACAAACATAATTTATGATGGTACATATACTAATGAAACCATTACAGTAAATGTAGATGTGGGAGTAGTTGATTTTGACGGCGATTTGGTATTACCATTACAGAATGGTGAAATCACTATGATTTGTGTACCGGCACATCTTGACTGGACGGAAGATAATGCAACTGTAGAGACCCTCTTTACTCAATGCCGTATCCATGTGCGTGATGCACAGAATAATCCTATCAACAAGCAGCGCATAATATTCACTTGCTCGCTGGGATTTCCCACAGATGAAGGAGAAAACGGCATTCATCCGATAGAAAGCGACATTGATCCTTATTATCTGCAGCTTTATGATTTTACCGAGATAAACGAAGAAAGTCCGACTGATGATCACGATGGCTATACCGGTCCTTATGACGGTGCTATGGGACGTCTTTACAAGGATGTAGGGTACTTCAAGTATGAATGCCTGCCCCCCATACCTGCCCCACCAGGAATGTCTACCGGAACCATCACAGCGACTATATTCGGAACTTCGAGATCCTCTAATCAGACGATAACTCTCTTTAGATATTTCGATTAGAAAGGAGCAGATTAAATGTCATTTAACCCCCAATTTGCCCGTTTTGGTGAGATTCTCGTTCACAAGGGGTTTGTTTCTGAAGAACAGGTAAAAGAAGCCTTAGTTAAACAAAAAAACTTAGGCTTAAAGATCGGTGAAACCTTGATCAAACTGGGTCATCTAAGCGAAAAACAGATGCTGGATGCTCTTCATCTTCAAATCGGCATTGCCGTAATCGGAGAAGAAGAGCTTCTGGAACTGGAAACTTCAGTTGTTAAGATGATTCCGGAACCATTTGCAGTAGAAAACAGAGTCATTGCCATAAAAAAGACAGATGATACAGTTTTCGTAGCGATGACAGATCCTGAGAATATTGTGATCCTTGACAGCTTGAAAAAAGTGATTGATTTTCCGGTTACGCCATTACTTATAGGTGAATCTACCCTCACAGATACTCTGGAGAGATATTACAAAACAATTAGAACCTCAAGCCAGGTTGAAGATGCAGTGGGTAATTTTGAATTTGTTGCCGTTGATGAAGATGAGAATGAGATTTCCATTGATTCCAAAGGCAAAGAAGATGCCCCGGTAGTGAAGCTGATCAATTTGATCATCACGGAAGCAATAAAATCAAGTTGTACGGATATTCACATAGAGCCGTTAAGTAAATCATCAAGAGTCAGATTTCGCATTGATGGTGCTCTACGTGAAGTAATGGCACCGCCTATTGGTATGCATCCGGGACTTATATCTATCGTGAAAGTAATGTCAAAGTTGAATATTGCAGAAAGGCGTTTACCTCAGGATGGTCATATCTCACTAAAGACTGCCTTAAAAAGTGTTGATGTCCGTGTTTCAATCACACCAACTGTTGTGGGTGAAAAAGTTGTAATGCGACTTCTGGATAAAGGTGAATTTGGTTTCACCTTGACAACTCTTGGCTTTACCGCAGATAATCTGGTAATGTTCAAAAAATGGATTCGCAGACCTTACGGAATAAATATTGTTTCCGGCCCCACCGGAAGTGGTAAATCAACTACTCTCCACGCTGCCTTGAAAGAGATCATGGATATAGAGAACAACATCGTTACTGTAGAAGATCCTGTCGAGTACCGTCTTGATGGTATTTGTCAGATCGAAGCCAAAGAGAAGATCGGGCTGACTTTTGGAAAAGCCTTGCGCTCAGTATTGCGTCAGGACCCCGATATCGTTCTTATTGGTGAGATCCGAGATCATGAAACAGCCGATATTGCAATCAAATTCTCACTGACAGGGCACCTGGTGTTCACTACTCTTCATGCGAATGATGCACCCTCCACCGTAACCCGTTTGATCGATATTGGCATTCCGCCTTATCTGGTTGCCAGTTCCCTGAACCTGGTGATGGCTCAACGTCTGGTTAGAAGGATTTGTCCTAATTGTAAAATAGACTATAAGCCTACGGACCTGGAACTGATTGATGTCGGGATGACTCGGGAAGAAGCGAACAAGATCAATTTCAAAAAAGGAGCTGGCTGCGTTCATTGTGATAATACGGGATACTCAGGCAGAACCGGTATCTTTGAGATGCTGGAAATCACACCGAAAATCAGAAAACTGATCTTTGATGGAGCCAATCAGGATCTGATCCGTGATGCCGCTAGCGAAAATGGAATGCTATCCCTTCATGACAGCGCAATTATCAAAATGAAAGATGGCTTAACATCGATAAAAGAAGTGATCAAGTTCACCGTTGTTGAATAAGTAAGAGTTATGTAATCAGCAGAAGGAAATTTTATGGCTGCATTTCAATATATAATCAAAGATGTCAAAGGAGCTCGCTCCGAAGGGATCATTAAGGCAAATACGCTTGATGATGCTGTCGATAAACTGACAGCAGAAGGTAATACTGTAATTACAGTCAAGGCGGCTGCCGAAGGTTCTTTCCGAGGTAAGATGTCTCTCTTCGACAAATTGATGTTACAAATTTATAAATGGCGTACTGGCGTCGGTTTGAAAGCTCTGGTTTTCTTCACCAGACAGATGGCTACGATGTTCTCAGCGGGTCTCACCATTGAGAAATCTATTACCAATCTGGAAAGCAGTGAGAAAAACAATAAATTCAGAAAGGTTCTCCACAAAGTTGCTGGAGATATCAAAAAGGGTTTCAGTTTTTCAGAAGCTTTGGAAGAACACCCCGGTGTTTTTAATCCGCTGTATGTCTCACTGGTGCAAGCTGGTGAAATCTCCGGTACCCTGCACACAGTTCTGGATGAATTAGCCCTCTACCTGGAAAAAATGGAAGATACAAAAAGAAAGGTGACTTCTGCCATGACATATCCGGCATTTATTCTCATCTTTCTGATCCTGGTAACATTTGGTTTGTTTTACAAAATCATTCCCATGTTTGCCAAGGTTTACGCTGATTTTAATGCAGATCTTCCTGTTCCCACACAGATAGCTATCGGTATCTCAAGCTGGATCGGAGCTAACATCTTCTTTTTCCTCCTGATCATTCTGGCAATTGTAATGGCTATATTCCTTTTCTATCTTACCGAAAAAGGTCGGTATCTGATGGATAGGATTTGGCTCAATATCCCGGTTCTGGGAAGTATGTTCAAGAATTCTATATTAAGTAAATTCTCACGAACATTTAGTATTCTGATGACAGCAGGTGTGCCGATTATGGATACTCTGGAACTGAGCGAAAATGTTGTTCAGAATGCTGTGATCGAAAGAGCAGTTGCGGAAGCACGAGAACTGGTGAAAGAAGGTTATACCGTAGCTGGTGCCTTGAAAAGGTCTGGTGAGTTTCCCTCAACTCTTTTGCAGCTTGTGCAAACGGGTGAGGAAACAGGTGATATGGACAGACTTTTAGCAAAAGCAGCCGAGTTTTACGAAAAACTGGTTGACTCTGTTATAGATCGGTTATCATCACTTATAGAGCCGCTTCTCATTGTTATTATGGCAGCAGTTGTAGGTACTATTGTTATTATTATTTACTTACCAATTTTCAAGCTTGGTCAGGCTATCTCCTCGGGAATAAAGTAGATCAGGTAAGAAGATTAAGATTAATCGATGCTCGGATCATATCTGATGATCCGAGCGTTTTTTTCTCAGAGGGTATCACATGGTTTTAATATATTTACTTATTATCCTAACCGGGGCAGCTTTCGGCAGTTTCTTTAATGTCTGCATCTGGCGGATTCCGCGCAAAGAATCCATAATTCTGCCTGCTTCGCACTGTCCAAATTGCCATCAGGCTATTAAACCGTGGCATAATATTCCTGTCATAAGTTTCATTTTTCTGAAAGGTAAATGCCGTTACTGCGGCAATCCAATAAATAGTCAGTATCTGATAGTTGAGTTACTCACACCTCTTGTCTGGCTATTGCTATTCTGGCGTTTTGTTCAGCCGGGTATATCAGAATTTCGGGCGATGAACAGTGGATTAATTGAGCTTTTACCTTTTTTACGCTATATTTTTTCCTATTGCCTGATCTGGCTGAAGTATGTAATTCTTTACAGCAGCGGTATAATCATATTTTTTATTGATCTTAAGCACAATATAATTCCTGACCGCATCTCTTTACCGCTTATCGTGCTGGGACTTGGTATAGCAGTGTTTCCACAGTCAGATATCAGCATTTTGAAGGCATTAGGGGGAGCTGCCGCCGGTTTTAGTTTTCTATACCTGCTGGCTTTAGCTGTAAGCTATTCCATCGGCAAAGAGTCACTGGGTGGCGGTGACATCAAGTATATCACGGCTCTGGGTATGTTTCTGGGTATTCAGGGAGTATTATTTACCATATTTTCCTCTGCCACCATTGCGTTGATCATGGTCGGGATTCTAAGAAAAGACAGGAGCAGTGGAGTTCCCTTTGGTCCTTTTCTGGTAATTGGAGCTTTTATTTACACAATGCTCGGGAACTGGATGCTTTCCTCATATCTGGATCTGTTCTATTAGCAGAGCAAGACATTCCTTGACGAAAAACTAGCTGCCAGACTTTTATGAATTGATTTCAGTAAGATTTACGGAGGCTTTATGGATTATTTTTTAACAGAAGACCAGTTGGAATTACAGGAACTGGCAAAACAGATTGCAGAAGAAAAAATAAAACCTGTACGTGCTAAATATGATGAAGAAAAATCATTTCCCCATGAAATAGTTGAAATCTTCAGGCAGACAGATCTCTATTCGGTTTTAGTGCCAGAAGAATACGGTGGCATCAGCGGTAAGATAACAGATCTTTCCATAGTTATGGAAGAGCTCAGTTGTGTATGTGGCGGGATAGCACTTGCTTTTGGCGGTTCCGGTCTCGGTATGGATCCCATTCTACTTGCTGGTTCTGAGGAAATGAAAAAGAAATGGCTGCCTTTGATTGCTACCGGTGAAAAGCTCGCTGCTTTTGCACTCACGGAGGCAAATGCCGGTTCTGATGCCGGAGGAATCGAAACAACAGCTGAAAATAAAGGTGATCATTATATTGTTAATGGTACAAAACAATGGATCACCGGAGGTGGAGAAGCCGATATTTACACCGTTTTTGCCATGACTAATAAGGAGAAGGGACCCCGTGGTGCCTCATGTTTCATCCTCGAAAAAGGTATGGAAGGTTTCTCTTTCGGAAAGAAAGAAGATAAACTGGGGATCAGAGGCTCTGCAACCACCGAACTGATAATGGATAACGTTATTGTGCCCCGCGAGAATCTTGTCGGTAAAGAGGGTTCCGGATTTATGACAGCAATGAAGACTTTTGACGTTTCACGTCCCATGGTCGGTTCCCAGGCTGTTGGTATCGCTCGCGGTGCTTTTGAAGAAGCTGCCCGTTATTCCAAACAGCGTAAACAGTTTGGTAAACCTATCGCTTCCTTCCAGGCAATCCAGTTCATGCTGGCAGATATGGCAACTCAGATCGAAGCTGCCAGAGCTCTCATCCGTCAAACTGCCCGGATGATAGATAGCGGAGCTAAAAAATTCGCCAAGGAATCAGCTATGTGCAAAGTATTTGCCAGTGACGTGGCAATGAAAGTTACTGTAGATGCCGTGCAGATACTTGCCGGATATGGCTATATGAAAGAATACCCCGTGGAAAAAATGATGCGTGATGCCAAAATAACTCAAATATATGAAGGTACCAACCAGATTCAGCGTAATATCATTGCTTCTAATCTATTAAAAGAATTTTAATAAATCTGCAAAGAGAGACCCAATCGGGTCTCTTTTGTTTTGATGAATGATCTTACTCTTGTTTTAATTGCAGCAGGTCTGGCGATGGATGCCTTTGCCGTAGCTATTGTGGCAGGCATCACCATAAAAAGACTTCATCTGCGGCATGCTTTTCTGATAGCAGCCTACTTTGGAGCTTTTCAAGGTGTAATGCCGCTTCTCGGCTGGCTGCTGGGTTCTTCGTTTGCCGTTTATATCAGGCAATTTGATCACTGGATTGCGTTTTTGCTGCTCTCATTTATTGGAGGAAAGATGATCTATGAGTGTAAAAGGGCTTGTCCTGTCGATAAAAAAGATTACACCAGCCATATTACCCTATTGGGATTGGCAGTTGCCACTAGTATTGACGCCTTTGCCATCGGGGTCAGTTTCAGCATGGTCAGTGTCAATATTTTCAATGCAGTACTAATTATCGGCGGCATAACCTTCTTCATCTCACTGCTGGGTGTTTATGTCGGTAAACTAACGGGCTGCCTGCTGCATAACTATGCCGAACTGGCAGGAGGTATCATACTTATTGGCATTGGAATCAGGCTGCTTTTCACGTCCTGAAATTTTTAATCAGGATTGGCGCTTTTTTTGCTTGACTCAATATGATTGTCCCTGACTTTAAAAAAAAATATGTTGTATTCGCAGGAGGATACATGAGAAGTATAAAGATATTAATTTGTCTTGTTTTTTTGCTGACCCTGATTCCCGTAATTATATCTGCTTCAGTTGATAATTATGACCAGTTGATCCAGAGAGAATCCGAACCCTATCTGCTGCATAATGCAGAAACAGTAAGCTTTGATGGCCATATCTGGTCTCGCCAGTATGGTATGAAGGAATATTACATTAGTCCTTCCATCAAGGATATCCGATCTTATATGATCAATGTCAAGGCTGATAAAGCCGGAACAGGCGGCTTCGAATTGATCAAGGTCCATCTTAACACTAAATCTATCATGACACTCGCGGAGTACCAGGTGTATGTTCCTGCTTCGTATCCCAAAGCGAGCATCAATGTCCTTTTGCCAAAAGGGCATGCCGATGAGCTTCGGGAAACGGATATCGCAATGCAGACGCTAAACCCGCAATTCAGCACACAGACCTTGAATACCGATCGTGAAAACCGGGTTGTTATTTACGAAGAAGGTTTTGAAGAAGATCTGGACCCCAATTTATACGAAATTGACGGATTTGTTCAACAACCCAGCATTATTTATCGTAATATCTGCTGGGGTATAGTCGATTGCGAATCTTACGAAGGCGACCAGAGTTTATGGTGCTGTGCCGATCTTTACGATAACGGCTGGTACACTCAGCCTCTTGATCCCTGCACTTCCTACACTAACTGGATCTGGACATATTTTGCCCGTATTCAAACTATTGATGTTACTGTTGCAGAAGAACTGGTTTTCGAATGGTGGACGCAATATGCTCTTGATTCACAAGGATGGGGTGACTGGCTGAGAGTCTGGGTTATTGATAATAACGTTACTGACTGGCAGATGATCGGCGAATATACAGGTGGCTCTCCCTGGACGGATATGCAGTTCGAACTGGAAGGCTATTCCAATTTTGCTTATTACTTCGAATTCGAATCTGATGACCAGGAATTCAATCCCGGAATATATCTTGATAAGATCAGCATTTATAATATGGTACCCAATCTTACCTGGGGTGAAGACAGTATGGCGGAATACCCATATGAATATGCACCCTCTCAACCTCATAATCTCAGAGTATATTATGAAGTATTCAATGACAGCAATGCCGATGTAGATGAAGCCTTTACTACCGAAATTCTACTGTCCGTTGATGATGACTATACGACGACTGACGATAATTATTCTCTGGAAACGGTTAATATGCCTAATGGCCTGGATGCCGGAGAGATGATCACCGGAGAGCTTGTACAAAATCTTGATCTGCTGGTTATTCCCGGAGGTGGTGGTCTTCCGGAAGGCTCATATCATGTGATGTTTATGGTTGATAATGGAGAAGATGTGGAGGAAGCCTTCGAAGATGACAATCTTTGGGCTCCTACCGGAACTTTCGATTTCGGAGTCGCTAATCTTACTCCTGGAGCTAATAGTTCTTATGCTTATCCCTATACACCCAACAGCACTGAGCTGCAGGTGGTTGCAGCTATTCTCAATAACGGTACGGAAGCTACATCCTCCTCTTTTGATGTGAATATCCTGCTTTCTATAGATAATGATTTAACGACTACGGGCGATAATTATGACCTGGGCAATCTCACTTTCAGCAATTCTATTCCCGCCGGAGGTTCTTTTACCCAAAATCTCATCATCGATCTTGCTGAAACCGAAGTACCGGTTTCCGATTACTGGATATTCTATATCATCGATGTTTATGACAATATCAACGAATCGAATGAATATGATAACGTCTGGCTTTCCAGTGGCCAGTTCACCTATCTTGGTGCTCCCTATCTCGAAGTAGAACCACTGGCACTGGATTTCTCGTTCAACCCGGGAACTCTCACCGTTGATGTTAGCTCAAATACAGACTGGGTTGTCACTGAAAACAGTGACTGGATTTCTATTGATACTACTTCTGGAACAGGTAATGGGGAAGTTTCTGTTACAGTTACCGCCAATATGATAGCTCAATCCCGCACAGCTAATGTGATTTTCAGCGGGGCTGACGAGATCATTTTCGTTTCTGTCAGCCAGGAAGCCGGAATTGCCATTATTTATGGCGATATTGACGGTACTGGTATTGTGGATGCTTATGATGCTTCTCTCACTCTCCAATACGTTGTCGGCTTAAATACCGGCATTGACCCCTTCCCGATTATAGCCGCAGACGTGGACGGCTCAGGTGAAATCTCCGCTTATGATGCGGGTCTCATTATGCAGTTCGTTGTTAATATAATAGATCATTTCCCGGTTGAAGAACTGAGCCGAAAATAAATCTCAGTGTTGCCCGTTTCCGGGTAATTATCTGGAAATATTGAATTTCCCGCCCTGTCAAAGATTGCTTAAATAATCTGACATGGGCGGGATTATCTTTTATTGGACATTTCTCCTTATCTCTTTATATTTATTTATACAGCAAAGGAGAACTGCATGCAAAATACCAGTAATAGTATTTATGACTTTCATCCTGCAGTTGCCGAGTTATATGATGACCTGTTTTTTCAGCGGGATGATGTGGATTTTATTCTCAAATTGATTGGAGAACGCAGGAATTGGCATATCCTGGAACCTTTCTGCGGCACTGGCCGCATTCTCCTGCAACTGGCGGCAAAAGGACATTTTCTCTATGGTATTGATAACGCCTCAAATTTCCTGCAAAGGCTGCAATGTAAAAGCTATCTGCTGGCTTCTCAATATCGTAAAAATGTGGATATCCGCTTTGCTGATGCACTTCATACTTCCTGGTCGAACGACTTTCACCTGATAGTGCTGGCTGCGAACTGTTTCTATGAACTTCCCACTCCGGAAGCTCAAGAGTTGTGTATTCGAAAGGCTTATAATGCTCTGCGCTCAGGGGGATTCGTCTTTATTGATAATGACCACATGGAAGGTTCACTGTCAGAAAGCTGGCAGAATTATAATGCCTGTGAAGCTTTCCCGACAGGATTTTCCCGGGATGGCACTGAAATGAAATCCACCCGCCAGGCTATCTGGTTTGATGTTAGTAGAAGGCTCATTAAATTCCAGCGGCAGACTTTTCTGACTGAACCTGATGGTTCGATTCAAGAATTTTCCCTGATCCAGCAAAAACATCCTGTTTCCAAACTGGAAGTCGAACACTGGCTTATTAATTCAGGTTTTTCGATTTTAAGAGTATTTGGTGATTATCAGGCTACTATTTATAACAAAAACTCTCCACGAGCTGTTTTCTGGGCGCAGAAAATCTGAAACTGTGCTAAGTTTCTATCCGGAACTCCATTCCTTTCGGAACATTTCTGGCAATAAGCCTCCCCCCAATATGTTCTTCAATTATGGTTTTGGACATATAAAGCCCCAGTCCGCTGCTTTTTTCGTCTGCTTTCGTCGTATAATAAGCATCAAATATCTTCGGTAGAACCTCTTCAGGTACACCCCCAGCCGTATCTTTTATGCTGATTATACATTTCCCGCTCTCTTGGAAAAGTTTTATAAATACCTGTTTATCAGTGGTTTCAATGTTTTTCCGGAAAGCATCCCGGGCATTATTGAGTATGTTTAAAACCACTTGTGCATATTCGTTGGGAAACCCTGTTATCCGGCAATCTTCAGCCAGTTCCAGTTTAATTTCTATATTGTTTATTAAATAGCTCTTCTCTATAAACCTGATCGTGCGCTGAATAACATCCTTGATGCTAAAGGTAACTTTCACTTTATCTGGATGAAAGAAATTCCTGAAATCATCAATGGTCTCCGACATAAACTGCGTCTGCTCCATGATAATTTCCGTAGCGCTTTCCATTTTTTCTTCAGTTAATTCTTTATAATTATAGCTGTCAAGCGTATTTTGAGCTATGATATTTATGGTATTCAGGGGCTGCCGCCACTGATGAGCAATGAAGCTGATCATTTCACCCATAGCTGCCTGGCGTGATTGCGCAATAAGTAGTGAATCCTTCTTCCTGATTTCCGTAATGCTTTCTGCTACTCTTTTTTCCAGATCATCCTTCAATTTTAAAAGCTCGTTATTGGCAGCAACCAGTTCCACGTTTTTCAAACGATAGATCTCAGCCTCTTTTTCCTGTTTCTCAACTTCATATCTGGTTCGCATTTCCGCTATCTGATTACGACTTTCCTCGCTACTTATTTTATCACGAATTTCAATGTGCTTTTCAAAATATGATAGCGCCTGCTCAAAATCACCCTGCGCTTTGCACAACTCCATGAGTCCATGGTAACAATCTTTGATTCTGGCATCCACATTGATCTCTTGAGCAATGGAGAGCCCTCGTTCCAGGAATTCTCGCGCTTCTTCAAAATTATCCTGCTTAAGCGCAATGCCTCCTTCATTGATCAGAGCTGCTGCAATTCCTGTTTTGTCACCTGTAACTTCATATAATTCTCGTGATTTAAGATAATATTCCTTCGCTAAAATATCTTCATTCATTTCCTGATATGTGACCCCGATCAGCGATAATGTGCAGGCAATCCCTCTTCTGTCTCCGGTTTCGGTCTCGGCTGCCAGGGCCTCCTGCAAATATTTCAGCGCTTTATCATGTTTGCCAAGTTTATGATATGCCAATCCAATATTATTTTGCGAATGTGCAATATCAGACCTGTTGCCAATTTCCTTTTTAAGTACCAAAGCGCGTTCCAGATATGGCAAAGCCTGAACATAATCGTTCATATTAAAATATATCAATCCCACATTATTCGTAGTACTGGCTATCAATCTGTTATTTTCCAGTTTTTCTGAAATCGAAAGGGAGCGCAGATAGCATTTAAGCGCTTCCTCGCTGCGACTGTGATATAATTGCAGATTGCCCATGTTATTCAGTAATGTTGCCATACTCTCAAGATCATTAAGTTTTTCCTGTATTGCCAGTGCTCTTTGAAAACTGGTAAGCGCTTTTTCAGGCTTGCCCTGAAGTTTATATATTATTCCCATATAATTGCATATCCCGGCAATTGATTTGGAATTTCCCAGTTCTTCCTGCAAGACTAAAGCCGTCTGGTAATTCTCCATGGCTTTTTCACAATTACCCAGTTTCCAGTTCACCAATCCTTTGCCACTTTGACTCTCAGCAATCAATTTTTTATTGTCTAACTCCTCTCCAATTGTCAGGACCGTGCGAAAACTCTCCTGCGCTTCCTGGTAATTACCCAGATACCAGAATTCCATACCTGCTTTGATCAGCGATGCGCCTATTCCTTCCCGGTCTTCCCTTCTCTGATTGATTGCCAGCAATCTTAAATAAATTGCTAATGCTGCCTCATATTTGTTTTTTTTATGATAAATATCTCCGGCATTTTGCAAGCTGCTGATTTCCAGTTCCACGCTGTCAGAACGCTCCGCCTGCAGTATTGCCTTTGCTGCATATTCCAGGCTTCTCACCGTATCAGTTTCTGCCAGAACCTGCGAAAGCTCTATCAGAATTGACGTTATCTGATCAAAATTCTCTGTCTCATCCGGTATCTGAGATAATTGCTCTTCCAGCTCACGGATTTTATCCATTATTTTCCCTCAACAAAATCATATTCCCTCAGTGTCAAATAAAATTCGATGTATATTTCAGCAACATATTTTCTTAATTATGTTTTTTATGACTTTTATCAGCATTCAAATTGAGCGTAGCAAAAACAAAGCACATTCTAATATAATATCATTAGATTGTTCCTTGTCCGTTGATAGAGCTTCCTGGAGGGTATTAAGTGAGGAAGAAAGGTTGTATTGGAATATTA
Organism: Candidatus Cloacimonadota bacterium; assembly: GCA_021736135.1. Lineage (GTDB taxonomy): Bacteria > Cloacimonadota > Cloacimonadia > Cloacimonadales > TCS61 > JAIPGO01. The sequence continues at coordinate 2,632 of JAIPGO010000076.1, read as the reverse complement.
AGGCAAATAAAAAAGGGTAAGAAAGATGGTGACATAGTTTAACTTATTTAAGAATGTAGATCAAACTTTCCAGTTTGATCCTTAAAGAAAGATTAATCTGGAAAGATTAATCTACATAAGAACCTGGCAGATTTTTATGCCTGCCAGGTTCTGATTAAATATTCTGAGTTTATTAAAACTTCATCAATCGCTGTAGAGGAATCTGTCTCCTTTATCAAGGGCGGCGAATTTTTTCAGGTTATAGCCGGCTTCGGTGAGGGCACGGTTGAAATCTGCGAGATGCGATTCCCTTGTTCCTGAGTGCATGGGGATGAAATATTGTGGCTGGAGTAGGTCGATAGTTGTGTAAACGCCAATGCGCACTGCTTCATCATCGCCAAAATTACAGCCGCGGATGGGCATGAAGGCAAGGTCAACGGGTTTATTCAAACTCACAAGGTATTCAATTTCAGGCAGATAATCTCCGCTGAGATCACGCAGACGATTGGCATGATCTCCGGCATGGAAAACCACCAGACCATCCGTTTCAACTAAAAATCCTACGCCGGAATCATTAGAATAGATGGGATAAATATTGAGACCTTCATTAAGCAGGGGCTCGCGTGGAGTGAGAAGAGTTATTTCTTCTTCTCTATTTGGATTGAATCCGAAATAATAGGTTACATTATCCAGGTCGGCAAAATTGAAGATTACCGGATCATAATGATCTTCATGGATGTGACTTACGAAAAATGAGACGGGTTTATTGTTTTCAAGATATGCACGGGTTAGATAACCGTTTTTCAGGGAAGATTGATCATTGGGCGGCATATTTTCCCAGTAATCGAAGATCAGAATGCGGTTCTCAGTTTCCAGCACCCAGCCGCTGTGCCCGGTGTAGTAGATTTGGCATTGTCCGGCCGCGACGTTTGAGATTTCGGGAAAAACCTGCTTAGATTCAGCGCCGGCAGCAATTAATTTATTTTCCAGAGATGTGAAGCCATATTTACGGGTGTAATCCAGCGGAGTATAATTCCAGTTATCGTAAACATTCAGGTCTTTGGTTTTCGTGATAAGATAGTCCAGCAATTCCAGATGTCCTCCGGCAGCAGCATAATGGAGAGGAGTTCTGTCTCTTTGAAGGTCAGTGCGATTCAGGTCAGCACCATATTTTTCGAGTAACTGGATAGCTGCAAGAGATCCGTTATTAGCAGCCAGATGAACGGCGGTCTGGGTAACATGCGGCTCCCATTCTTTGCTGCTGCCAAATTCAGGATCTGCACCATGTTCCAGAAAAACCTGCATTTTTTCGAGACTGTCCTGGGCAACTGCAAAATAAAAACCGGAAGTACCATATTCATTCAACTGGTTCACATCCAGGGATTGCGCCAGGTAGGCAATGACTTCGGGAGTGCCGTTCCAGATAGTATTAATGAGCATATTGGAGCCGCTGTTATTTAATTTATGAATATCACCCCCGGCATCCTGGAGCAGTTTGAGAGTTTCCAGATCACCGGTAGCCCGAAAAATAACTGATTCCCCATTAATATTGACCAGTGAAAGATCGGCACCATGGGCAATAAGAAAAGCAACGGTTTCTTTCTGACCGCGCAGGGCAGCCCAGAAAATGGGGGTTTGACCATGATCATCGATTTTATTAACGTCTGCTCCATGTTCCATCAGATATTCAGCGATGTCCAGGTAACCGCGAGTGCAGGCAGAAACAAGTGGTGTAACACCGGAAGCGAGAGCATTGTCAACAATGGCACCATGCTCGATCATGAGCCTGGTAAGCTCCAGGTCTCCGTTCATAACAGGATAAAACAGACCCGGCATTTCCCTCATTCCAGCCAGGTTAGGATCAGCGCCATTTTCCAGCAGATATCGGGCAATTTCCGGTTGCCTGCGTGCCAGGGCAAAGCTTAATGCTGTGGCTTGATTGTCATCTGTGCGGTCAATCTCAGCGCCGTGTTCCAGTAGATAACGGGTAATTTCAAGATTGCCGGAAGCAGCAGCATTGATCAAGGGCTGACTGCCTTCACGGTCACCGGAATGTATATCCGCTCCCAGCGAGAGCAGCAGTTGTACAGCTTCCGGTTTTACGTTACAGACGGCAAAATTCAGGGGGCTTAATGAGCCGGCATCTACTTCTTCCAGCAATTCCGGATGAAGTGCAAGTTCTTTGCTGATACCATCAAGGTCATCGGCAGTGATCATTTCATGGATCACAGAAGCACTCAAGGTGATGAATGACAGCAGGAAAAGAAGAATAACAAAACTGATTTTTAACATAGAAATACCTCGCTTATAATTTCCCCCGAAATGTCTGGCAATTTGTGTTTACTCGAAAATATCTGTCAATAATTTTTATAGATGCCAGGTTTCACTCTGAAATGAGACTGTTCACTTTCAGGCACTCCTTTTCAATAGCTTATGCTGAATAATATCAATAATAATGCACAATTATTGTTTTCTGGCAATTTCATTTCAAGTTTGTACATTTATAAGTATCTGTTATAAAGTTACTTATCACTGTTATCGTTTTCCCCATAGGGGATATTTAATTGTAGAAATAGACATCGGTCATCCCCCCACCCCAGCGACCGGCGGAGCCAGTCGCTGGGGTGGAGGGGGGGGGATAATATTATATTCT
>JAIPGO010000075.1 GCA_021736135.1 Candidatus Cloacimonadota bacterium | reverse complement strand
TTACTTACTGATTCAAAGAGCTTTGACCAATCCATTACTGGAAGTAGCCATCTTTTTCACTTCCGGTCGAACAGAAAATTAACCGGGTTGGACTTTCACCAACTGGATGCACACCACCTCGTGACGCACCGAATAACACCAATCTTCACGAATAAGAGAAGAAAAGAAAAGATTGATTGATTTATTAGGTCGGGAATTTTTCGTGTGAATTCGTGTGATTCGTGGTAGTAGATACGATTGAGGACTTGATCTTGACAGCGAATATAGGGCATTATGGATTGAAACCGGAAGAATTGAATGTTAGAATATTTTAATTTAGCAACGAACAAAACGAACAGAAAAAGATTATATCAATGGATGATTAAATTTGGAGTGCATTAGCTCCGGTAATGCATTGGGACGCAGTTCCAACATATTAAGTGTCAGCTGAGCTGAGGGAAATACCCATTGTGAGCAGAGCTTTGCAATGAGAAAATCATTTCTTCTGTTCGTCTTGTTCGTTTTGTTCGTTGCTGAAAGTGAATTTAGAATCAGAGAACTGTGCTAATCAGCGGGCCTTTCAGGTACCTGGTTCCCATTTCATCCCAGTTGTAACCAAGATTAAATTCCAGTCTTTTGTAAACATATCCTAAACCTATGGAAAAATCATTATTGTATTCAATCTCACTCCAGGTTATTAAATTGTAACCTGTAAGTTTATAAACTAAATCTATATGTATAGGTTTACTAAACATACTGATCTGATATTCATAATCAATTCCATCATGTTTTGAGTCTGTTTCAAAGTGAGAATAGCCCAAACCTGAACGAAAATTGATGAAATAATTATGGGCGAAAGTTAATAACAACATAGAGTTAAAATTAGTAAAACTCTTTTCATCCTTATGAAAATTATAGAATGTATATGATGGTTCTAAGGCAAATCTGTTATACCGGTAAGCAGCTTTAACCTGATAACCTGTTACATCTTCATCAATATATTGTGTTGAAAAAGACAAATTTGCCATCCAGTTTCTTCCGACATCGTCCATAAATACATTACTGTTTTCAAAGGGATAATTCTGATAATAATATGCATCCGAAAAATCATCATCAAGAAAGTATCCCGGAGCAAAATAAGGCACCATAACGACTATGGCAACTAAATAAAAATAAGGGAAATCGTCCTTTTCAGAATCTTCTTCATCGTATTCGCCAAAGTCGTTTACCCGCCTGGAACTACCTGAATTCACATTGTTTCCCAGGTTATAGTGTCTTGGCAGATTCTGCGTTAAGCAGGAAGATTTATAGTTCTCAGCAGTATTAATGGCCTTGAGATTCTGTGAATTAAGTAACAAGTTAGGGAAAAGCAATAATGATGTTAATAATAATCTCATAAATAACTTATTTAAAATCATCAATTTACCTCCAATTCATAAAATGCTTTTTATTTTAGCAAGGTGCAATCTGATTATTCTAGATATATAGTAATGAAATAACAGATTTTACATATTAACCCTCCTTATTTTATTTCTAATTAAAAGAAATATTCTTAGCTAAAAACAGGCAAGAAAAAAATAGAATTGAATAAAGTATAGTTTTTTGAGTGAAAAGAAAATGAGACGTTAGTCTTTAGTCGTTAAACGAAGAGAATTGTCCGTGAGGTCAGTGGTTAATGAACTTTATGAATTTTAAGGAATCCCTGCCGGATTGAGAATCCGGCAGGGATAAATTTCATTATTGTTTATTCTTGAGCGCTTCTTCCAGGGTTATATGGGTGCGGAAACGCGTCATTTTCAGTCTGCTGAACAGGGAATCCACTAAGGAATAGATGCAGGGGATCACCAGCAGGGTGAGCATGGTGGCAAAAACCAGTCCGAAAGATATGCTCACTGCCATCGGTTTCCAGTCTGCCGAGGCTTTGGAGGTGGAAAAGATCATGGGCATTAAACCGGATACTGTGGTCACGGTGGTTAAAAAGATCGGACGTATCCTCGTTTTACCTGCCTGGATCAGGGAATTCCAGCGGTCCATTCCTTCATCACGGAGCCGGTTGACAAAATCCACCAACACCAGCGAATCATTCACCACCACGCCAGCCAGAGCCACGAAGGCAGTCAGCGTGGTCAATGAGAAAGGCAGCCGCGTGACCCATAATCCGAATATCACGCCGATAAAGGCAAATGGCACCGTGGTCATCACGATCAGGGGCTGCACGTAAGATTTAAATTGCGCCGCCAGAATGGTAAAAATCACCAGCAAAGCAATCAGAAATGCCAGGTATAAAGAACTGTATGATTTCCGCTGTTCTTCCATCACTCCACCTGACTCGATCAGATAACCGGGATAGCGCTGCGTGAAATTGCTGAAACTGCCTTTTGTCCCTTTGAGCTGACTGCCGAAAAGTATTTCATTGACCTCTCCCGGTGATCTTTTACGCGAAATGCCGTTTTTCAGGTAATTGGATGTATTGGCAGTTATGGTAATTGCCCTTTTAGCATCCCAGTGCCTGATAGTTGCCAGACCGGGCTCCATTTGAAATTCCGCCACATCCTTCAGGGTTATCAATTCTCCCCGGAAATTCTTTATTTTAAGGTTTTTCAGATTTTCGACGTCTTTGATATAGTCATGCTTCACTCTCACGATCAAATCATATTCTTCTCCGCCGTTACCCCGGAATTTTGAGACTTCCATGCCATAGCAGGCAGTGCGGATCACCGATGCCACCATGGCATTATTCACGCCATAAAGGATCATTTTGTCAGGATCAGGCACTATCCGGAATTCTTCTTTACCCGGCTTGAAATCGTGATTTACGTCAACAACACCTTCTATTCCGGATAATTCCTCGATGATCTGATTACCAATTGATTCCAGCTTTTTCAGATCATCCCCCTTGACCCTGATCTCCACATCTTTCCCGGTAGGCGGACCATCATTAGGTTCGGCAAACTTATAGGAAACTATTTCCGGTATATTATTATCCACGAACTGCCTGATGGCATTTTTAATCTTTTCATGGTCATACTGCATATCTTTGCGATCAACCAGATCAAGCACAATTTCCGAATTATGCGTTTTTGTATCCCAGTCGTAGCCTTCGGTCATCATGCCGATGCGTGTGATCATGGCATCGATGTCAACGCCTTCGGGCATGGTCTTGATGAAATCCTCAATGCGACTGATAATACGTTCATTTTCTTCCAGGTGCGTGCCAACGGCCAATTTCGGCTGGAACATGATCGTAGAAGGCAGATTTGAAGGGAAGAACTCAAACCTGATAGCCCCGCTTGCCAGCAGTGCCAGACTGGCAATCATGATCAAAATTACGATCACTACTGATCTAACGCGGTGTCTTAATATTGTTATCAATACCTTTTCATATAGATCCAGGATACCGGAATGCAGTTTTTTCCCTTTATGTTTAGCTTCTTTGGGCAGTCTGGCAAATTCCGCCATATGCGAAGGCAATATCACCAGGCTTTCAAAAAGCGAAGCAAAGAGCGCTATGGAAACCACCAGCGGGAACACCCTCATAAATTTTCCCATCATACCCTGCATGATCAGCATTGGTAAAAAAGCCGCCGCCGTCGTTAAAACAGCCGATATCACGGGCCACATGATCTCCGTGGTTCCCTTGATCGCTGCTTCCCGGCGGTTCATGCCCTTTTCCATATAACGATGGATGTTCTCAATTACTACAATGGCATCATCAACCACCATTCCCAGAACGAGTACCAGGGCAAAAAGCGAAAGATTGTTGATGGTCATCCCGAAATAATTCATCAGAAAGAAAGTCAGGAAAAAACTGAATGGTATCCCCCAGGCAGCCATTAAGGCGTTTCTCCAGCCCAGAAAAATCAAAAGACAGATGAATACCAGCATAATTCCCATCAGTGCGCTCTTTCCCAGCACTTTCATACTGTCCTTCACCTCGATGGAGACGTCATTTCTTAATTCGATTTTAAGTCCGGAAACGCTGGCGCTAAAGTCTTTCACGCATTTCTTAATATCCTTGATCACATTGATCACATTGCCTTCCGTCTTTTTATATATAGTCAAAGAAACGGCATCTTCCTGATTCAGCTTGGATATCACGCTCATTTCAGCCAGAGTATCCTTGATCACTGCCACCTGGCTCAATCGCAGAATTCCTTCTTTGCTGCTGCCTTCCAGAGGCAGACTGGCTAATTCCTGCGTGGAATTGAATTCACCCATAGTGCGCACCAGCAGTTCGGTTGTTCCTGATTTTGCGGTTCCTCCCGGCATGTTGAAATTGCGGGCATTGATGGCATTAATAATGTCGTTCAGGGTTAAACCATGCTCATCCAGCAGATCAACGTCCGCTTCCACCCAGATCTCACGCTCGCGCGTTCCGAAAACTTCCACTTTGGAAATATGATCCAGTTCCAGAATGCTTTCCTTCAGATTTTCGGCTATCTCGCGCATGGAATTACCGCTGAATTCCCCACCCAGTGAAAGATCGCAGATCGGTGCCACTTCCCGCATATTAATGCGGAGCACAAAAGGATCAAAGGCATCTTCCGGCAGATCGTTCACCTTATCAAGTTCCGCATTCAGATCATTCCAGGCTTTATCAATATCGGCATCCGGCAAAAACTGCAAGGCAACTACAGCCTGACCTTCCTGGGCATTGGAGGAGATGAAATCAATATTATCAACGTCGCTGATCTCTTCCTCGATCTTGTTGATGATCATCGTCTCTATTTCTGCCGGTGATACACCAGGATAGGCAACAATGATCACAATGGTGCCAAAATCAACTGCCGGCATTTCTTCCTTGGGTATCATCACCAGCGAAAAAAGTCCTGCAATGAAGACGATCCACATGATCATATTGACCAGTACGGTGTTATTTACAGAAAAACGGGCTATTGACATTTGTTACTCCTCTATCTCCTGGCGGATCTCCACTCTGCTGCCTTGTTCCACATTCTCAGTACCGATTGCCACAATCCTGTCACCCTCTGCTACACCTGTTACTATAAGCTGATCTCCAATGGTCTGTTCAATTTTGATCTCCTTTCTTTCCACTATGTTATCGGCATTGATGAAATAGAAATAAGTTTTATCGAATTCCCTTACCAGCGCATCCTGACGTGTTACGAATACATCATGATGCAGATTTAACAATATATTCGCTTCCACGATCTCACCCGCCAGCAATCCCTGTTCATTCTTCACTTCAATTTCTATCGGATAATTTACGGAACCCAGCATAGGTGCAACGCCAAAACCGCTGATGATGCCTTCTAACTGTTTCCCTCCTGTTTTGGTGGTCAACAACACTTTCTGCCCCTTCTCCAGCTGCTTTACAATCGATTTACCTACTCCCGTCTTGATCATTAGAATCCTGGAATCCACGATGCGGCATAATATACTGCCCTGTGATATGAAATTCCCAATCGTTACGGGCAGTTCGGATATATATCCGCTGACAGGAGCCGTGATCCGCGCGTTTTCCAGCATTTTTTCTACCTGTCTTTTCTGAGCCAGGGTTCCGTCATATTGTGCTTTTGCGCCTTTTTCAGCTCCGATGGCGCTTTCATATTCTGCCTGAGAAATTATCTTTCGCTCCCAGAGTTGTTTCGAAGCCGCAAGGTTACTGCCTGCTGTCTGTAATGTGGTTTCGGCTGCTAATACGCCAGCTTCCAGTTGTGCTAACTGGATTTCGATGATTTCACTATCTATTTCCCCGATTGTTTCATCTTTGTTTACCCAGTCACCCAGTCCTTTATGCAATGATAGCAGTTTTCCATTTACTTCCGAGATCATGACCACGTCTGTTTTTGCTTCCAGGGTTGCTGATATTCTACTGAATTCCGGCAGATCTCTTTTATGAAATGTCTGGGCAAAGACACTGACCGGTTTTTGCTCTGCCGTGGTTTCATCTTTTACTGCCTGTTTCTGCTGGCAGCCAGCAAAAACTAAAATGATAAGTACAAATAAAATAAGCTTTTTCATTTCCTCTTCCTTATATGTTTATTAATATATTTATCAGTTCCTGGTCACTGCTCAGGTTAAGCAGTTTCTTCAGTTCGGATTTATACCTGATTAAATTTATCTGATCCTGCAATACGCCGATAGCGCTGCTTTGCTTCATAACGGAAATACCCAATAGTTCCGAAGCTGAGATCAGATTGTTACTATAGCGTTCTTCCATCTGCAAATAAGTCTGTTCTGCATATTGCTCCGCCAGTTCGGATGATCTTAATTTGCGCAAGGCACCCTGCAGCGCTAGAATAGTGCTTGTTACCTGCAGTTTCATTCCTTTTGCAGCAGCACTTGCTACCCGCTGCGCTTTCTTATACTGATAATGTTCACTCTGATATTTGCAATAAGTATCCGCAAAAGGTAATAACGGGAGAGAAGCCGTCAGCATCAGCGATGTGGATGCATCTTTTTCATTATCCAGGTCAAAATCGTCTTCCCAGCTTTTTTCATAGATCAGATTCAAACTCGGCAGATTATCGCTTAACGCCATCATTTTATTCAATTTGCTCAGTTTCACGCTTTCTTCCATGGTCTTCAAAGTAAGATTCTGCTTTAGACATAATGCTTCCAGCTTCACCAGCAACAGGTCTGTATCGGCTTTCTCAAAAACAGCATCCAGGGCTTTATCATAAACGCTGTTTTCCGGTATCAATATCCTTTCGGAAAAATTGCAAAAGTTCGCCAGATCTGCAGCTGCCATCTGATAATACATCTCCGCATCTGCCAATGCTGCTTCCCGCGCTGCCGTTTCACTCTGTATCTGCAGAAATTCCGCTTCGGCAGTTAATCCCGTCTCATATTTTACCTGCGTTATCGTTAAAGTATTCTGCATAGCTACCAGATCATCACGCGCCAGATCTCTTAAATGATATGCTTCCACTAAACTCATATATTTCAGTTCGCAGGTATTGCGTGTATCCAGTTCTACGGATGCATATTGATTTTCTGCCATCTGCTCCAGCCGCTGCGTGATGAAATACCCTAAAATTCTCTTGCCCCCGGTCAATATCGGCTGCACGATCTGCAGTGAATTAGTGGTCTGCACTTTATCCAGTTGCGAAGTATTGCCCATATAATCAATATATTCCGGGGCCGGATCTAATTGCAGGCGTGACATGGAAAAAGATGCCGTCGGCAGAAAACTGCTCAAAGTACCATATTTATCCCAAGTGGTGCTTTTCAGATCATAATCCGCAGAAACCAGGGCGTCATTTTCTACTAAGGCTGCTTCCACCGCTTCGGACAGCGAAACCGTCCTTTCCGCATATAATAAACTGCTCAATAACAGCAGAATAATTATTAATTTTGTTTGCATATGTATCCCTCCCTTTCATCTGCAAAAAATCCTTTGTCACTGCCCTGCTCCAGATTGGCGATCCATTCATTTAGACGCTTTTCCAGTAGAAATGACACTTCATAACCCATCTTGATCAATCCCTGGTAATTTGAAGGTATAAATGTTTCCTCTTTTTCGATCTGTTCCTTCCAGTAAAGATCCTGCACTCTTTCTTCCAGTAAAAGCTCCCGCCGTTTACGCAATGCCGTTAAAGCAAATTCCCGCGTGGTGGCAAACATAAAGGCTATTGCCAGCCAGATATCCACCTGACCCACCCGACTGTAAAAGGCTTTCTCTACCAGTTTTTGCAGATATTCCCTGCCGCAATCATTCACTTCGTAGATATTCACAAAAGACGTGTTAGGATGAATCTTTCTCGTGCTGTACAGATAGCCGCTGCCAACCAGCGATTCCATTGCCTTGTAAACCGAACGCATCTGAATGCCAGCCCAATGCTCATATCCCCGCTCCTCAATGATCTGCTTGAATTCATAAGTGTACATGGGACGCTCATTTAAAACCCCCAGTACAACCATGTGTGTCTTCGACATCATACCTCCTGATATCTTCTATTTTTTTTTTTAGTTCTTAACTACTGTATTTTCCACTACTGTACTTTACAGTACTGAATTTTTCACTACCTCTTTTCTGGCAAGAACTTTTTTTGTTGGTGATTGGTGAATTGTGATTGGTGACTGGATTGGGATTTAGGGATATTTGGCGGAGCTGTTGATGGGTTTGGGGGTTTGGGGAATTGTCAGCTTTGACGACGGCTGGCGCTGCTGGCATTAACGATGTTAATGTACTCCAAAAGAAGAAAAGCCCGCAATCAGAAATAACAGTTGACATTTTTTTCCTTAATCCGGCAGTTATGATTCTATCTAAGAAAGGTGAAGTTAAAATTTATCAGGAGTAGAAAATTTGGTTGAAATTGGTAAGGTTTATTTTAAATTTAAGGCAGCATACTTTCGGGATTACTATATCTATATTATATCGGAAAAAACAAAATATACGGAGGAAAGATGAAGTACAGTTTATTATCTAACTGCGATTTGAAGGCAATTGATGCCTTAAAGGAATTTCATGGTGGTGCTAAGAAGATCACTAACACAATCACGGAAATGCGCAAACTTGAAACCCGAAAAGCCATTCTTAAAGATAAGGGATTTGGCGACATGATCGCTGATGCGGAAGCACTGGTGAAGCAATTTCCGAAAGTTAATGATTTTGAGAAAAAGCACAATATCGTCTATAATGACAAGCTCGGCGTGGCAACGAGTCAGGTTTCCGGCTGGCAGGGTGCCAAAGTTACGCATCACGCCATGAAAAGAATTGCTGCCAGCGCTAAGGAAGCGATACCGTGTTATGTGCCTTCCGAATGTATCTCCGTGGTTGCGCTGACGGATAATTACATCTATAATGGCGATCTGATGGCGACTCTGGCAATGACGGAAAATATTATGGGCGCTTCCAAATTCTGCAGCACTAACCTGATCGGGATCCCCCATCCCACCAAACGATTCACAGACCTGGAAAAAGTAACAGGCAGAACTTTTGAAATTGCGCCTGTTGATGAACATAATTCCGCTTTGATCCTGAAAAATCAGGGAACCTTCTTTGGTAATTTCGGTGGCATTGAAGTTGCCAATGATAATCATCTTTGCTATCTGGATGGTGTTACGCGTGCTGCTCTGGCTAATGGTAACGATTTTTTCCTGAATCCGAGCTGGAGTTCCATAATTGCTGCCTGCTATTATGGCAGAGACATTCCGAATCTTACTTTCAAAGTATCAATGCTGCTGGCAACACAAAACAAGATGCAGTTCAAAATGCTGCTGAATATTATTAATGAATACATCCGGGATGACGGCACCACCCCGATCTATGAGATCAATATAGGCAACGGAGCCACAGCAGACACTTTCATCAAATGCGCCAAAGCATTAGATGAGAGCGGGATCAAAGGTGTAAGTCTTTCAGCTCATATGTACATTAATCCGGATCTGGGAATGGCAGATTTTAACTGGACTCCTAACGCATATAAAGTTCTGGAAAGCGGCACGAATATAACATACAAATATGAAAGTGACGGTACGGCACGGGAAATGGATACAATGGCAGCCTACTTCATGTCTGAAGAAGACAGGGATCTGAATGCTGAAAAAATCGGCGATGTGATATTTTATAAATCTTTGAAAGCTTCTCAGGATGGTATGGATTTTATGAAGAAAGGCATCAAACCGGTCTTCGGCTGTGCCTCCTATGAGAAGAAACGCTGCTGCGATTAAGTATCGCAATTTCCAGGTAGTAACTTGTATTATCAAATAATAGAAGAACTCAAATAAGAGTAATTCTATTACTACCTAATCTGAGGGATTCTGTTTTGATTAAGATTGCTAATATCATTGAGCATATTGAAATATGAAAATTAGCCGTAATACTTGTATGGTCTTTCAAGGTTTTTCATACGTGCAAGATGCTAAAGAGATTAGTGATATTATCAAAAGAGAATCACTCAGGTCAGGTATTATTAATAATTGTATTTTCTGTTGACAAGATTTCTTTTGTTTGTTTAATGTACAAAATAAACTATTGAAGGAGATTGAAATGAAAAAAAGATTAGTAATTGTGATATTGCTAGTTCTTTGTGGTCTAGTAATATTAAGCTGTGGTAAAAAAATCAGTTTTGATCATTATGGTGTTTACGTAAAAGGAAATGATGGATTTCATGAAATACTTAACAACTACGAGAATTCAAACGTTATATTACATAATGATACAAGTACCCAGATCCAATATAAAACTGCCTTAGAAATTTATGTTTATTCTCCACAATCAAAAACGCATGATTACAAATTGTTTGTACCATTCTTTCTGCCCGATGCAGATGATGTAGATTTATTCGATATACTTGAAAATGAAGATTTTATTGAAGTGAAATTAACTGTGTCTCCCTTAGAAAAACAAAATGACATAGTCAAATTGACTGCAAATATTACTTCTTATTCAGGTCCATTGATTCTTTTTACTACAAAGGAAAATAGAGGATATCTTTTCAATTCGAAAAATCTTTTATCAGATGAGTTAGAAAAAGATGAAACTACGAAACTAATAGAAGAAATTACAAATAGTTATAGGATGACTCAAAGTATCCAAAATTCTCGACAATCCATTATAAGTGATCTTCAAACTTATGGTGCCCAAGTAATGCAGTATTATCGTACTCCTTTAAATCAAGGTGGAGGTGGAAGTAGTATTAGTAAAGGAGATGAATCAAAAATTGCTTCCTATATCGGCTGGGAAGACTCTTCGACAATAACAGATAATGGTACTTTTTCTCTTTCTATCATTAGAAGTAATTCAGTTCAGATTGTAGGAGTTGGAACCGTGATTGGTAATGACGGAAATAACAATGTAAGTGCTACAATAACAGTAAGTTGCACAAGTAGATCTCCATTAAGTACAAAGGTAAATAACTAATTTTATTAAAAAAATAAATACTTAAAAATAAGTAGTATTTATGGCTTGCTTGTTCTTATTCAGATTAAATTGGGTAAGTGTATTAAATCTCAATTACACCTAGCCTTAATAATTATCTTGTAGTGAGTAGATAATTTGCTCAAACCAGATAAGGGAGGGTGGGAAAAATTCCAGTATTGTACTATAATCTGATGATTTTGATTCAGACGAGTGAATCGTTAAGTGGTTTTGCTCAAAGACTTGTTAAATAGTGTATAGGAGGAATAATGATCGATGACTGGAAAGACCGGTTTTCTGATAATATAAAAAAGTTTGAGGGTTACTCGATAGGTAAGATTTTTAAATATTTGAATAACCCAGAAATAATCTCTCTGGCAGGCGGTTTGCCTTCGCCGGATATGTTCCAGAAGCATGAGATGCGCCTGGCATCAGCGAAACGCCTGAATGAAGATATTGACGTGATAATGAACTATACCGGAGTACCCGGCGAGAAAACACTCATTGATGCCATAATCGGCTTTCTGAAAAGAGATAATATTAATGTTACAGCCGAAAATATCATTGTAACTTCATCCGGACAGCATGGACTTGATCTCAGCGGCAGGTTATTCATCAATCCGGGCGATATTATAATGCTGGATAGACCGACCTTTGCAGGTGCGATAGTGGCTTTTCAGATGCAGCGACCGGAAATTATCGGCGTGGATATGGAAGACGACGGGCCAAATGTTGCCGTATATAAAGAAAGACTGGAAGCATTAAAAAAACAGGGGAAAAAGCCGAAATTCATATATGTAGTACCTGATTTTCAGAATCCAACCGGTATAACCACCAGCCTGAAAAAGCGGGAAGCACTGCTGGATCTGAGTTACGAATATGACGTACCGATCATAGAAGACAGCCCTTACCGCGATTTGAGATATATGGGTGAAACAGTGCCCTCGATCTATTCGCTGGATCAGAAAAGAGGCGGTGGTAATGTGATCGGGTTATATACTTTTTCTAAGATATTCTGTCCTGGCATCAGGGTTGGATTCAATATCGGACCTGCAGACGTGATTGGCAGAATGATCAATATCAAAGAAGGAAATGTGCTTAATACGCCCAAATATAACCAGGATATGTGTACAGAATTTTTAACGGAAATGGGACTGGAAGAGCACATGGTTAAATGCCGCAAGTATTATAGTGAAAAACTGGAAGTATTTCTGCAGACAATGGAGAAATATTTTCCGCCGGAACTGGGTGTGACCTGGACTAAACCCGAAGGCGGACTTTTTCTTTGGGTAACACTTCCCGAAGAAATAAATACCAATGAGCTTTTTTATGAGGCAATCAAGTTTAAGGTGGCTTTTGTTCCCGGTGAAGTTTTCTATGGTGAAAATCCGGCGACAAATTCCATGCGCATAAATTTTTCTTTTGCTTCCAAGGAACAGCTCACGGAAGCAGTGAAAAGACTGGCGAAGTGCGTTGCTTCGCAAGTGAGACGTGAGGAGTGAGAAGTGAGAAGAAAAGAGGAAGAAAAGATGGAACCATTATTGTTTTATTCGACTAATCTGCAGGCGGAGAAAGTTACATTCAGAGAAGCGCTTTTAAAGGGTATTGCTCCTGATAGAGGGCTTTTTATGCCTGAGGAAATACCGGTTTTTACTCAGGATGAGATTTCTGCTTTCAGTAAAAAAAAATATTATGAAATAGCTTATGAAGTGGCTCGCAAATTCCTGAGAGGTCAGATCCCGGATGCCGATCTGATAGCTATAACCAAAGATGCTTATGATTATGCAGTACCGCTGGAAAAAGTATATGAGCGGAAATACGTGATGAGACTGGATCAGGGACCAACAGCCTCCTTTAAGGATTTTGCCGCCCGCATGATGGGCAGACTGATGCAGTATTACCTGAAACAGGAAAAACGCGAACTGCTTATTCTTACGGCAACATCCGGTGATACGGGCAGCGCTATTGCGAATGCCTTTTATGGACTGGATAATATAAAATGTGTTGTTCTTTTCCCGGAAAAGGAAGTTACTGACCGGCAACGGAAACAGATGACCACACTCGGGAAAAACGTGCAGATCCTGGGTCTGGACGCTAAATTTGACGATTGCCAGTTTTTAGTGAAAAAGGCTTTCGCAGATAGTGATCTGGATTATCTGAATCTGTCTTCGGCAAACTCGATCAATATCGGGCGAATTATTCCGCAGATAATTTATTACTTCTATGCATATGCCCGTCTTTGCCATAAACCGGGAGAAAAGATCATATTTTCCGTACCTTCAGGTAATTTTGGCGATATGATCGGCGGTATGTTTGCCTGGAGAATGGGATTGCCGGTCGAGAAGTTCGTTATTGCCTGCAATGAAAATGATGAATTCCCGGTATTACTGCAAACCGGAAAATATCATAAGATCGTGCCATCCAGGAATTGCCTGTCGAGTGCTATGAACGTTGGTCATCCCAGCAATCTGGCAAGGCTGGTAGCGCTTTATGATGGAGTTATGGATGAAACTGGAGTTATCAGCAAAGCGCCTGATATGGCAAGAATGCGAAAGGATATATTTGCCTTTAGTATCAGCGATGAAGAAACAAAAGAAATGATCGCCAGAGCTTATAAGGATCATAAACTGCTGCTTGAGCCGCATGGCTCCGTTGGCTGGTTTGGCCTGGAAAAATATTTACTCAGTGATAATGCTCATATCAATTCTGATCAGGTTTGCGTTTCGCTGGAAACTGCCCATCCGGCAAAATTTCCACAGCAGATACAGGAAATCCTGAAAATTGATCCTGCTCTCCCCCACAGCCTGCTGGGACTGGAAGAAAAAGAAGAATCCTATGATGTGATCAAGAATGACTATCAGGCATTTAAAGACTATCTGGTAAGGAATTATAAATGAAATACATCATCATTCTCGGTGACGGTATGGCTGATCGTCCCATCAAATCAAGAGATAATAAAACTCCACTTCAACTGTCAGATACACCTAATATTGATAAACTGTGCAAGATGGGCAGAACAGGCCAATTGATAACCGTTCCTGTAAATATGCCCCCCGGCAGCGAGGTGGCCAATCTGGCAGTTCTGGGTTATGACGTATATAAGGTTTATGAAGGACGCGGTGTGCTGGAAGGTGCCAGTATGGGTGTTACAATTGAAAAAGGTGATCTGGCGATGCGCTGCAATCTGCTATGCCTGGAAAATGATAGGATCAAGAATCATTCGGCAGGGCATATAAGCACGGAGGAATCACATCAATTGATCGATGCCTTGAATGCGGAACTGGCAAATGACATAATCAGATTTTATAAAGGCATCAGCTTCCGGCATCTGCTGGTCGTTAAAGGCGGGATCAATGAGTTGAAATTTACGCCGCCGCATGATGTGCCGGGCACACTCTGGCGCAATGTGATGATCGAACCTACCAGCTATAGAGGCAAAAAAACCGCTAAACTGCTAAATGATCTGATCATAAGATCTCAGGATGTTCTCAAGAATCATCCGGTTAACCTGAAAAGAAAAGCAGCAGGTAAGGATCCGGCGAATTCCGCCTGGTTCTGGTCGGCAGGTTATAAGCCGGCAATGCAGACGCTGCAGGAGAAATACCAGATCAAGGGTGCTGCTATTTCCGCAGTTGATATCATTAAAGGGCTGGGAATTTATGCAGGAATGGACGTGATTGATGTGGAAGGTGCTACGGGACTTATTGATACTAATTACGAAGGAAAAGCGGAAGCTGCGGTTAAGGCCCTTAAAACTCATGATTTCGTCTATCTGCATGTGGAAGCAACTGATGAAGCAGGTCATGAAGGTAATATTGATAAGAAGATTTTAGCCCTTGAATATCTGGATAAACGGTTAGTAAAATACATAATGGAAGAAACGGCAAAGATGGATGAACCTGTATCCATTGGGCTCATACCAGATCATGCCACACCTTGCGAAATACGTACACATACTCATGATGCAGTACCTTTTGTGATCTATAATCCGGAATTATCTGCTGATGGCGTTACCGAATATAACGAATTCTCCGTAGAAAAAGGATATTATGGAATGATCAGAGGAGATGAATTTATAAAAATCCTGCTTGGTTTACCTACCAGATAACAGAATATTAGGTCATCCGATAGCAGAATGATTGTAATTTCAGAAATAACTGAAAAAGATCTGCATTTCGTTCGTAATGAGATCATAAGGATGTGGGGTGCCGATTCAATTGTAACCCGCGGCAGGATCTGGCTGTTAAATGATCTTCCGGGTTTTGTTGCCAGAATAAAGGGACAGCCGGCAGGAATTATCCTTTATAATATTTTGGCGGATGATTGTGAGATATTGTCGCTGCATTCAATCATAGAACGAAAAGGTGTTGCCAGAAGCCTGATCGACAAAGTTAAGAAACTGGCAACTGAAAGAAAATGCCGACGAATATGGCTGATCACCACAAATGACAATGTTCAGGCAATTCGATATTACTTGAAATACGGTTTTCAGTTAAAACAAGTTTATCGTAATGCCATTGAGAAAAGCAGAAAACTGAAACCGGAGATACCATTACTTGGACTGAATGACATCCCAATCCTGCATGAACTGGAGTTTGAACTGCTCCTCTGATCTTTTTAAAATTGACTATCCGGATATCTCCGTAAAGCTTCACATTAAGATTACATTGAGGAAATTTGCTATAAATATTCATTCATGACAGGATTATAAATTAAATATTTTAAACGATTATTTTTCTTCGACTTTCAGGAGCAATATTCAACTGAAGATACCTGGAAAGTTTGACCTACGTTCAATGTAGATTAATCTTTCCAGATTAATCTTTTAAAAAGTCAAACTGGAAAGTTTGACCTACATTATGCCCTGATAAAATATTCGGTGTGTCATAGTTAAGTTTACTGATCCATTCATTACGGATCGTCAACGGTGTGCGGTTATATGGTGAAACAGGCTGATAATAACTGCAGTAAAATTATTTTCAAAAGCATTTTCATGGCATTTCCCAAGGATTAACATAGATCAATCTAACGATATTATGTTAGATTGTGCCTTGTTTAGTCTGTGAAAATGCCATGAAATAGTGTAAACCATTGAATATTAGTTTATTGTGAATCTTTTAATGAGGACTGGTGATTCGAATATGTTAGTCTATCCAACCTTGAGAACATCCCTTCGGAATTAACAAATCTAATTTCCCCCTTATGAAAAGCTGTATCATTCCTTTACAAATTATTGTAGAATTAATTTTGCAGAGTTGTACGGATAGTCATTTTTATAAATTAAAACTTTCTGAACAGGTCATGTTTTTCTCATTCCAACGCATTGCGTGGAATACTGATATATTTACGTTCATCAGACTTTACTGACGAAAAGTAAGAAAACAACCAGAATACTTACTCAGTTTTTTTAATTATCCCGATCACATTTGGTAATGGCATAAATATGTCATTGCTGTCCTTCTCGTTGAAATCCGTTTCGTAACTGCCCATACTTTGCAAGGTGACATCATTAAACTTTAAATAAAAAGAAGCTTCCGGTCCACCTTCCAGATGCTGTGCACATTCCAAATCTATCGGCAGAGCGAGCAGTTTATCATTTAAATCCGCCATGGAAAAAGAAGAGCGGGAAAAGATGAGCAGCATGTTTCCTGCTTTATCCTGTCCCAGAGCAATCTCACTCCATTTTCTTTCATTATGTGACCAGACATTAATACCTGGTCTTTTTATGAGCCTTAGATTTTGAATAACAGTATTATAGGAGTCAAAGATCTGATCAATATCAGATACATCGGAATCAAATATATGAAAAGGTTCAGAGTTTTAATCTTTCGGATTGAAAGCGGTAAAAAAAAATACATATCAGGCAAAATTTACTTCTCATAAGTCCTTCCTCAATTTTTTTCAGGCAAAGAAATCCTAATGGCGATCAGAGGCAAATTATTTCGTATTATTCCTGACTAGGGGAAACCGAAACCAAAGAGAAGTAGATTATCTACGAGAAAAGCAGAAGCGATTTTAGAAACGCTCAAAGATCATGACCTTGTATTTGTGCACGTGCAAGATGCAAATTACACGGATAAGAAGAGGTTATGTTAATTGATAATGGAAGCCAGTAAAATAGTTGACAAAATAGCACAGTATGATAAGAAAAATTAAATCAATGAATATGGGAGTAATAATGAAAAAGCAGGCTATGTTTATAATTTTTATGATTTTGATGACAGGTGTTATTGCGGAGACATTATACATACCGGAAGATTACGCAACGATACAAGATGGAATTGATGCATCTGAAGATGGAGACGAGATCATTGCAGCGCCTGGCACTTATGTGGAGAATATCAATTTCAATGGTAAAGCGATAATTCTGGGATCATTATTTTACACTACCCAGGATACAACCTATATCTCGCAAACGATCATTGATGGAAATCAAAATGGTTCAGTGGTCACATTTGAAAGTGAAGAGGACTCTACTTCTGTCTTAACAGGATTTACCATTACTAATGGGAATTCTGATGATGGCGGTGGGATTTTCTGCTCATCTTCCAGTCCGATTTTAGAGAATTTATTGATAGTGGGTAATTCGGCAACCTGGGGAGCTGGGATTCTCTGCTGGGATAATTCCAGTCCAGTTTTAGAGAATGTGACGATAGCGGAAAATCCGGCTGAGTGGAATGGTGGAGGGATTTACTGCGACGATTCCAGTCCGATTCTGGAGAATGTGACGATAACGAATAATACAGCGGGATGGAATTGCGGGGGGATTCAATGTGTTGAAAATTCCAGTCCGATTCTGGAGAATGTGACGATAACGGATAATTCGGCTGGGCGTAATGGCGGTGCGATTTACTGCGAAGATTCCAGTCCGATATTGACGAATGTGACAATAGCAAATAATGTAGCGGGGTGGAATTGCGGGGGGATTTACTGCACTTCTTCCAGCCCAAGTTTAGTAAATGTGACGATAACGAATAATACTACTGACGGGGAAGGTGGTGGGATTCTCTGCTGGGATAATTCCTGCCCCATTTTAGAGAATGTGACGATAACTGGTAATTCGGCTGGTTCTTGGGGAGGTGGGATTTCCTGTTTTGAATCCAGTCCGACTTTAGATAATGTGACGATATCGGATAATTCTACTGGAGATGATGATGGCGGTGGGATCTCCTGCTTTTATTCCAGTCCGACTTTAGATAATGTGACGATAACTGGTAATTCGGCTGTCGATTATGGAGGTGGGATTTACTGTGAAGATTCCAGTCCGATTTTGACGAATGTGACTATAACGGATAATTCGGCTGTGCGGAATGGCGGAGGGATTCAATGCATTGAAAATTCCTGTCCGATTTTAGAGAATGTGATGATAACTGGTAATTCGGCTGTGTTACATGGCGGCGGGATTCTCTGTGATGTAAATTCCATTCCCATTTTAGAGAATGTGACTATTGTGGATAATTCGGCTGAGCGGGATGGCGGAGGAATTTACTGCGAAGATTCCAGTCCGATTCTGGAGAATGTGACGATAGCGGATAATTCGGCTGGGTGGAGTGGCGGTGGGATTTACTGCGATAATTCCAGCCCGAGTTTAGAGAATGTTACAATAGCGGATAATTCGGCTGAGCGGGATGGCGGTGGGATTTACTGCAATGATTCCAGTCCAGTTTTCGAGAATGTTACAATTACGGATAATTCGGCTGAGCGGGATGGCGGTGGGATTTACTGCAATGTTTCCAATCCAATTTTCGAGAATGTTACAATAGCGGATAATTCGGCTGAGCAGGATGGTGGTGGGATTTACTGCCGGTATAATTCCAGTCCGATATTAGCGAATTGCATTATGTGGAACAATGCACCTCAAGAGATTTGTTTTAATGATGAAGATGATCCTAATTTAATAATAGTAGCTTATACCGATATTGAGGATGGACTTGAGGGAATAGTAACTAATAATAATGGTACAGTAAATTGGCTGGAAGGTAATATAGATGCAGATCCATTATTTATGGATGCAGAGAATGGTGATTATCATCTCTTAATGAATTCACCCTGTGTTGATGCCGGAGTAGATTATTTTGAGTATGATGATGAAGTCATAATTGACCTTAGTTTCAACGAATATTTTGGGACAGCTCCGGATATGGGAGCTTATGAAAGTCCTTTTACAGCAATTCAGAATGATGAAATTAAACCGATAAATGAAATTATATGCATTTACCCCAATCCTTTCAATCCTGAGACTAGTTTACTCTTTGATTTATCTTTTAGCAGTAATGTACTGCTGGAAATCTACAATATAAAGGGACAGAAAGTAACAACTCTAGCCAATGGTCCATTTGAGGCTGGCAGTCATAAAGTTACCTGGAATGCCGCAGATCAAAGTAGCGGCATCTATTTGCTGAATTTTATTTCTGCTGAAACAAGTGAGATGAAAAAACTTATCCTGCTAAAATAGTATCACACTAAGAAAGTTAGAGACGCAGACGGGGAGCGTCTGCGTCTCTTTACGGTATTACTTTAATAATACCAGTTTAATAGTTTTTGTTACTTTTCCATTAGTGAGTTTGCAGAAGAATATTCCGCTGGCACACTGATTGCCTCGTGCATCTTCCCCATTCCAGATGATATGGTAACTTCCTGACGGTTTGATCCCATTAACCAGTGTTTTAACTTTTTCACCTTTCATATTGTAGATAGTGATATTCACTGCGTCCTTGTCTGGCACATAATATTCTATGTTTGTGCTGGGATTAAATGGATTGGGATAATTTCCTGTTAGCTGCGCATTGATAGTGTTTTCGGAGATAGCAGTTCCCTGAAAAACAAAGATCGTTTCGATGATCTCTGAAGCTCCAAAGTCATAAACAGCCTGAACTCCAGCATGATATATATGCCCGGAACTCAAGTTATCATAATGCCACTGGTTTTCTGTTGTATTGCCCTGAGCCAAATCATCCAGAAAGATATTAAAGCCAATAGGATAACTGCCAGGAAATGTTTCCCATGTAAACACAGCGGTATAGGGATCAACACTCAGGTTTTGTGGTGGATCAAAATTCTGCTGAATAACTACCTCGTTTGAAAAGGCGATATCTGATTCCTGATTGTAATATACTGCAGTAATGCCATAAACATAAACTCCGTTGGGCAGATTATACATACAAAACTCAAGTTCAGTAGTTTCAAAATAGAACATCCCATCGTAGTAAATATTATAATAATATACTGCAGTTCCGGGATCATCCCAAGTTACCATGATATTGTTGCCTTCAAATACTTCGGCTGTCACATTCACTGGCGGACAAAACAAATCTGGCACTTCAACATCTTCCACTTCTACAATTTCTGATTCACCTGCATCATAGATTGCTGTCACCCCATAAGTATAAACTCCGGCTGCAACTGACATATCTTCATAGAATGTTTCCCACCAGTTGGAAGCAATAAGTAAATCGTCCCTGTAAACATTGTAAGCTGCCAGGACCGAAGGAGGATCCCAGCTTATCAGCACATTGTAACCAAAAACTTCCACAGTAACATTTTCCGGAGGAAATAAAGGAAGCCCAGAGAGACTATCAAGAAACAATCTATGCGAAGATGAAAACTCAAAATCATTATCTGCATCCCAGTTAATTGACCATGTCATTAAACCGCGGAAATCCTCATATCCAGCGGTATTTGCTAATTGATAGGCCCCACCAAACGGGTAACCCAGTATTATGTAACTCAGGGCATCCTGCACAATCCCACCGGGTGTGTAACCTGTGCCAGCAGCCTCTGGTGATGCCGGTAAACCAATTGCTACCTGCTCAGGTTCCAGGGGATCAAAGAAGATATTGCTGCCCCAGACATCAACGTTAAAGCCTGCCAGCAACATATCTGCCATTGCCACGTGAAAATCAGCCGTCGCCGGATCATGGAGATTACCATCACGACCATACATCGACCCTGTGTTATAATGCTGCACATGCACAATATCCCATCTGTCCCGCAGGGCATGGATTATGGGCAGATAGGCGCCCCATATTCCTGTATAAGTTGTGTAACCGCCTTGTACATAGGCAGTTTCGGGAGCGCAAGTCAGCAGCAGATCTGGCATCTGATCCGTAAGCTGAGTAAGAGCTTCGATAAGGTTCACAATTCTGGCAGTGGTGGGAAACCTGAAATCATTATCACCGGCATCCAGCGAAACGGAACCTCCTTCCAGATCTATATCCACACCATTAAACCCATAAGTATTTATAATGTTGCTCATTGAAGTTACGAAACTGGTGATATCCTCCTCAGTAAGTAAAGATACCGGATCATTGGCACCACCAATTGAAATTAATACATTTTTTCCAAAGCTTTGCAAATAACTGATGTCAGCAATGAAATCATCAACATTAGGGTAAATTCCGGGATCCGGGGTAAAGGTCATTGTGGAACCGGAGGGTACTGTTGGAGTAGCAAAAGCTATATCAATAATATCAAAATCTTCAGAAACATCCTGCAGCAGCATGGAATTGGGAGAATATCCCCAGTTATGCCAGTAACCCACGATAACTTTTTCGGGAAGCGGTTGTGCTATTAATAAAGATGCAGCTAAGAGGATCAGGCAGATTATGATCATTTTCTTCATGTTCTTATCCATGTTACTTTAGTATTTCATCTAGATATACTCCAATAGAGCCAGGTTTCAGTTCAAGTTTGATCTCATTGCCATTGCGGTTGATGATCATTTCAATCGTTTCCTGATCAGGAGGGAGCATTTCTTTTGCTTTTACCACATCGGATCTATATGAAATAACCTGACCATTATAACTAAGGATGATATCGCCTGGCATTATGCCGAGTTCTGCAGCCTGAGAACCGTCAACTACTTCTTTGACTACCAGCTTATATTCAGCGTTTTGATATATTTCCCAGGCAGTTTCATTCTCCAGCTTTGCCAGGGCATTAAAAGCTGCCTGCCGGTTGGATTGCTCCAGAGTTTTATCCATCATTAATTCTGTGAGAAAGCCCATAGCATCTATGCATCTTTCTGCACCCAGCAGATACACTATCTTTTCGCGGGTTTCTGCGTCTTTGTTCATTTTATAAAGTTGCTGCAGGCTGGAACTGATCAGGACGGCATCATCATCGAGTAGAAGTATCTTATCAAGCTCTGCCGGCAGGTCTTTACTTCTGGTGATCTTCTCAAGGCTGGGAATGTCACCTTCATAAAGCTCCTGATAAATGAAATCACGGGCATCATCCAGCATAGGCTGGATGATCGAATGAGCCGTGGGATATAGCTTTAAATCGGCGTTGAAGCCATAACTTTTCAGTTTTTCTATCGAACCAGCATCCCAGTCCGGATCAATTACCTGATCATATACGCCATGCAAAGCAAGATATGGCAACCTTTTTGCAGCAGTATTGTTAAATACCAGAGAATCTACCGTGTTATCGATGAATGCACCTGCCGGGATCACTCCTCTGAAATATTCAGGATACGTCAAACCCAGTTGATATGACATCATTCCTCCCTGGCTGAAACCATAGAGAAACACCTTTGATCTATCCACGGAATAACTATCCAGAGTTTTTTCGAGTATATTAAGAACCCAGCGTAAACTGGTATCAAGCATAGTCATCCTATCTTCATTATCTTCTGTAATGTATGACCAGCAGAATCCGGGTGATCTACCCCATTCATTAAGCTGCCTGTAGGGACCCTGAGGATATAGCCCGATAGCTCCTTCCGGAAATAATATCCTCGCTGTACCCCGGTAGCTTTCCGGCTTATCACCATAACCGTGTAATCCGATTATCAGGGGATATTTAGTATCAGGATCATAGTTTTCCGGAAGTTCTATCACATAGTTTAATAATGTTCTTACTTCGAACTCTTCCTGTCCATAGATAAATAGATCTTCACTATCCTGAGCCAAGATGGTGCAGCACATTATGACAATGATAAAACAAAATAATCTTTTCAATGAGTACTCCTTTTACATTAGTGCCAAATGTCCCCATAAGATTGCTAAAATCATCAAGAAAGAAGAGAGAAAGGAAATATTTCCCTCTTCCTTCTTTTTTCTTGTGCATTCTTATTTTCGATTCCACACTTTTTCCTGTCAACTTTCTTG
>JAIPGO010000074.1 GCA_021736135.1 Candidatus Cloacimonadota bacterium | reverse complement strand
AAAACCTGTCAAGTAAAAAGTTATCCACACTAAGTTGGTCACTTTTAGACCGTTTTTAGAAAATTTATTACTATTTTCTAATGACTTACAAAAGCAAAATAGCTATTTCCGGCTTTTGGGGTCGAAAGATGGGTTAATAAATTTCTACCTTGACAATATTCCCATAACTCCTTAATTTATATCTGTAATTCAACTTGGAAAAATCCTTTTGAGGATAATTTTTTTTTGTACTATTTTATATTGAGGTTATAATAAGGTTGGTCCCGAGTATGTATAGAGTATCTGCACAGTGAACGGCATAACATTATTTTGTTATGCCGTTCACTGTGCAGATACTATATAGACACTTTATGGCAACCTTAAGGGAACCTTAAAGAAATTGCCTGATAAATTATTGTGATAAAGTTAGGCAGTTATAGCTGAAATAGTCAATGATTTTTTTCATTTTCCGGGAATTTTCTATATTTTAAAATTTGTCATATAATGTTTATATTAAATCTCCATTAGGAAGGGAAATGTGTATTAGCTCTTTGTGAAACGAATTGCCAACAACTGAACAAGGTTACTTTTTTAGAAAATGTAGGAGCGTGAATCATTATTCGCCCTGGTGTTGATTAATTATTGTCAATTTCGTCTCATTTCATTTCGGGAGTCAATGTATTCAATAGTCAGGGCAGGGATGCCCTGAAAACGTTTCCAGACCATCCCTGGTCTGATTTTTTTTTGGAACTGCTTTCCAATGCATTAACGGAAGCTTATGCAGACGAATTCATTTGACAGCATAACAGGGAGATTTTTTAGTTAAATTGTTAAAGAAGCAGACAAGGAGTGAATATGTTAGAAAGACTTTATATTAATAATTACCGCTGTCTGGTCAATTTTGAGATTACGTTTGATGAAATGACTTTATTACTGGGAGTCAATGGAACAGGGAAAACGTCCATCTTTGACATTTTACATAAACTCAGGAAATTGATAATTGAGAATGTAAAGATTGGGGAGTTATTCAGTGCGGAAGACTTAACTGTCTGGCTGGATTCTAATATTCAGACAATAGAATTGAATGTAAAAGGAAATGGTGGTGAATATAAATATAAGCTGGAAATAGAACATAATCCTGAAATTGATAAGCAGAGAATCAATAGTGAACTGCTTTTATATGACGGTCATCCAATATATAGCTCAAATATGGCTGAAGTTCATTTATTTC
Source organism: Candidatus Cloacimonadota bacterium (assembly GCA_021736135.1). Lineage (GTDB taxonomy): Bacteria > Cloacimonadota > Cloacimonadia > Cloacimonadales > TCS61 > JAIPGO01. The sequence goes on along the minus strand of JAIPGO010000074.1, from coordinate 22,002 downwards.
ATGATGACTATAAGAAAGGTCCTGTTTATTCTTTCGACTGGTCTATGTCCGGGCTTTCAACGATTTTCGAAAGAAGTGATAATAAAAAATTGAGTTGGTTTAAGGATTGGATCAGTAAACTTTTTATCGTAAATCTCCAGCCCTACAATATTAAGTCGATCACACAAGAGGAAGCTCAGATGATTGACAGGGGAGGGATTAACTTTGCTTCCTGGTATAAGTATATATCACAGGAATACCAGAACAAAGTTTTTAATCTATATGAGCATCTCAGGAAAACAATTCCGGGATTTGATTCTTTCCAGTTACAAACGGCTGGTAAGTCAAAAATACTTAATATCGGTTTCAGAAAGAGTGATAAAGGGAATTTAGTAAAATATTTTGATTTTGAAAATATTTCCGATGGTCAGAAAGTACTGGTAATATTGCATACATTCCTGATCAGTCTTCAGAATATGGGTTATACACTTCTGCTGGATGAGCCCGATAATTACCTTGCTTTGGCAGAAATACAACCCTGGCTGATAGAACTCTATGATCTTTGTGGGGAAGAGATTCCGCAGGTAATTCTTATCAGTCATCATCCTGAGATGATAGATTATCTGGGAATTGATCAAAGTAGATTGATAGAGCGAGAACCCTTAAGTCCGTCCAGGGTAGTTCCTTTCAAGGTTAATATTGAAGAAGGATTAAAATTATCAGAATTCATTGCCAGAGGCTGGGAGTCATGAATAAAAGTCGAGTACAATTAATAATTCTTTGTGAAGATAAACGGCATCATATTTTCATCTATAATTTTTTAAAGGAGAAAGGATTAATAACAAAGAATATTAGAGTAAATAATTCACCAAGTAAGGGCGCAGGTGACCAATATGTGAGAGAACAATTTACTAAAGAATTACGATATTACCGTTCAAGAACAGCATCTGCAATACTTATCGTTATGATTGATGGTGACTTGAAATCTATTCAGGAACGAATAGAGAAACTAAAACGAGAGTGTGATGTTGAGAATATAGAATTCAGGAAAAATGATGAAAAAGTATTAATTGTTGTACCTGCCAGGAATATTGAAACCTGGGTATATTTTCTTCAGGGAAATAAAGTTGACGATAGGGCTGATTATAAAAGAAAAGTAAGCGATAAAGACTGTAAAAATACTGCAAAGAAATTGGTGGAGATGTGTGATAATAAAGAACCTTTAACAGGATGCCCGTCTTTGATTGCTGCTTGTGAGGAATATAGATCGGTTTTTTTGAGTAATTAATTTATTAGGGCAGGGATGCCCTGAAAACGTTTCCAGACCATCCCTGGTCTGGTTTTTTTTATTCTTGGAACTGCGTTCCAAGGCATTAGCGGGAGCTAATGCACTCCATATGAAATGCCGAACCGGATAAAATCAATAATTATAGATGTGCTTTCTTATAAGTCATTATTATCATCAAATCCTTGAGTTGTTCAAACGTGGAAATTTGCGGGGAGAGGTAGGAATAGTTTTTTGTTTCGAGGATATTGTGGTATTTAGCTATCAGGTTTTTGTCTATGGGAAGCTGATCTATGTCGTCTGCTAATTTGGCGGTGAAATAGGTGGTTACCTGAAAATAGCCTTCATCGATTGATAGCCAGGAGACGGTTTTCTTTTTGTGCACGATCTTGCAGAGCCAGGCTTTGCCGTCATTATAATATCTCCAGATCTGCTGAAGGTTAAAGGGTTCGGAAGTTATTATATCTGTGAAATGAGTGTAAACTGGGTAGATGTTTCCCAGTACTTCACTCAGCACTTCATCGGTGGGTTCAATTGTTTCGTCCTTTAATAAGATCATAGTTTTTCTCCTTGAACTATGTAGATCAAACTTTCCAGTTTGATGATTTTATAATGCTTAAACTGGAAAGTTTAAGCTACATAATTAGATACGTTGTAGATCACGCCTCTTTCTTTCTGATAATTCAGCATTTTTTCCAGGCATCCTTTTTCGGCTCCGATGAATTCGGGGGGATTTATGCCTTTGCGGTGGAAATCTCCGTTTAGGATTAATTCTACGGCTGAGGTGGCGGCATAGCCGGTGGTGCGAGCCATGGAAGAGATGCCAGTTTTCTCATTAAATCTGTCAAAAAGGTCGTATTGCCAGGTGACTGATTTGCTTTCTTCTTTGCCTTTGATGATGATTCTCATGATGGTGAATTCAGGTTCGTTCTTTTCCAGTTTCCATTTGTCGATCAGTAACTGGGCGGTGAGGTCTATGGGTTTGATACTGGTGCCTTTTACCTTTATTTCTTTTTCGCAAAAGAAACCAGCAGCACGCAGCATTTTCACGTATTCTATGTGTCCGGGATAGCGTATTGTCTTTTCAATCATGTTGGGAATTTTGATGGTGTATAGCAATGAGCGTAGACCGTCGGTATTGAAGGCTTCCAGGGTGCCGATTTCTTTAAATTCCAGAAGTTCGGGTTCGGATAGGGCTGGCATGGTAATGATCTTGCCGTCTTTTATATAACGGGCAGGACGGATGTATTCTTCAATCACATCAATGGGTGAGAAGGGGGCTTTATACTGGAAAGGTAATGTGCGCCGGAAAGGCAGTCCGCCCACGTAGCATTCGTAACTTTCGACCTGCATAGTGGCATTATGATGTCCTAAAATGATATTTCCCATCCCGGGCGCTACCCCGCAATCTACTATGGCGATCACGTTATTACTTTCTGCCAGTTCAGCAAGCTGCAGACTGTCTTCGGGGAAAAAGGAGATATCCACGATGTTTTTTCCGGCTTCAATCACTGCTTTGGTGGTTTTAAAGCCCATGAAGCCGGGGACGGCGTTTATTACGAGGTCGCTGTCTGCGATCGCTTTTTTAATATTTTCAGGTTGGGAAAGATCGGTGAGTTGCGTTTTAATATTACTGCTTTGGGAGAGTATGTTGAGGTTTTCTTTGTTTATATCAAATGAGGTGACCTGGTATTTTTTGGCGAGGTCGAGAGCCATGGCTCTGCCGACCATGCCAGCTCCGAGGACTGTGATTTTTGACATAATTTATTCCTGTTATTTTTTTGTAACAGGTTATTGGGTGGGTTTTGTTGTCAAGAATTTGCTTCGCAGGACGCAGCGGACGAAGAGGACGGAGGGACTGGATGAAATTGGGAAACTGTGAAATTGGGAAACTGAGAACAGATCACCGATCACAGATTACTGATCACCATTATTAAAGTCGTGTTCATTCCCCTTGCTTCGCGTAGGTGAACGTCCACTTACCGATCACTGGTCACTGATTACCATTATTGGAGTCGTGTTCATTCCCCTTGCTTTGCATAGGTGAACGTCCACTTGCCGATTAATGATCCCTGATCATTGATTTTAGTTTTCGCGCGGTGGCGATGGTGTTTTCGGATTCTTTGGGAGTGGGGGGGATGGCGTTGTAGTTATTTTTGGTGATAAAGTCTGAGACTGCCTGGCGGAATGTATCAGGTTCCATGGCTGCTATCTTTTCTATGGTGTCGAATCCCGCGAGGTAATATAGGCGTGCTCTGACTTTTTTTATGGAACCGATACGGGTGAGATCGGCAAGTTTTGCATATTCCAGAATGATATTATAGGGCAGACCTGTTTTTTGAGCGAGATATTCTCTATCCTGAGGTGTGACGGCTTCTGGCAGAATGTCTTCGGTGTAGATTATGCCCGCTTTGCGAAAAGCTTCAATGTGCAGGGGATCAGAGTCATTGAAATCCTTTAGTTTGAACTTATTGCGGGTGGGAGATATGAGATTTTCTCTCAGGGAGGAGGCATGGAGGGCAAGCTCGGTTTTTCCCGAGAATTTATAGAACAGGGCTATAGCTCTTAGATAGTTATTGGGGGATTCCTTTCTGTGTAATAGTGATTCCGTGAAGTCATCAATATGAACTGAGTTTACGCTGGAAAGATCAAGGTGTGAAGCTTCCTGAATATAGCCGGCGAATTCATTCATGCGAGAGACCAGGTCGTTTACTACATTGGGCTTTTTGCCTTTCTTTTTAAGAAAAAGAGCGAATTCGTTCATTTAAACCTCCGGAGTTTAAGATCGTGATCCGAAACTCGAAACCGATATCTATTAGTCGCCACCATTGCGGAGGTCTGAAGACCATTCGCAAGGTGGCTTGGTTTGATCAATATTCTCCATAAATTTTTATGTTATCGAGTTCCCAGGTTTCCTGTCCTTCCGGATGACCATCGTAGAAATAGCGGAAGAGGAGATATATTTTGCTGGAATCGGGAAGATCGGATTTATTGAGCTGTATCCAGGAGCTGTTTTGCCAGTCGTAATTGCCCTGGGAATATTGGGCGTCAATTATCATTGCGGAGGCTGGAATGCCGGTTTCCGGGAGTTCAGTTGCCAGATATGCCTGCAGCTGGTTAGATTTGAGAGAACTTCTGGCAGTGCGGAAGTTTATATTGATCCTTTTGTATTCTGTAAGATCCAGAGGAGGGGAGATGAGCCAGCATTCGCGCGGTTCAAAATCTGCATGAGTTCCCCGCACCTGGGCAAATGATTCGTTATCCCAAGATGACTTATACCAGCCGAATTTGGGATTGCCCTGCAGCACTGTGTGGGTAAATTCACCCAGGGATTCATCAAATCCCTGATCAATGATCCATTTACCGTTTTTGGGGAGAATAAAAGCGTTGAGTTCCAAAGTCATTTCAAATCCTTTAAAAATGACATTACTCTGGAATTTTCCTGCTTTCACAGGGTTAAAGTATAATGTGAACTGATCATTGATAAAGTTATTTTCTGGATATAATTCAACTTGTGATGTGCCTTTTCCGAAAAAGAAGATATCATTATTTCCTTCCACGTTAATTTCCAGATCTTTTGAATAGTAGGAAACAGTTGCATTTATAACTTTGTCAGCAATGGCATCACCTTCCACAGCATCAAAATGCAGTACTGATTCCGACATACTCAAAGCGCTTTTATACTCAGGATCACCCCAGATGAGGAAGGCATATTCAGGATGATCTATGAAGGGATTCCGGTTATGCTGGTAATCGGTGAAAATGATATGGTTACGCCGGCGTTCATAATCATCCGGCGGATCAAGTTTGTGCCACTGCAGCATAGTGGAAAGCTTACCATAGAATTCGTCATCAGTATTGGTGTAGTCAACTATTTCCAGGTCATAGGGTGTATCGGTGCCTTCATAGCGGGTAGCCATATAAAAAAGGCATCTGGAGACGTCACCTTTCACACGGTCAGGAGGTTCCCAGCTATCAGCATCAGTGAAACAGTTAGCAACTTCAATTTGAGGAAATCCCCCCCAATCGAAGTCCTTAGCGCCTTTATCGGTATTGACCGTACTATCTTCAGGCCTAAGATTGTGAATGTCACTATAGGCAACATCATTATCTCTATCCGGGAAACCATGCGATTTTGCCCAGACGTGCTCCCTGTTCCAGGCATTTTCTTGAGTAGTGCCCAAAGCCTTGTAGTCTTTTTTGCTGCCCTTATCTATCCAGTTTTTGGGATAGGAAAATCCGGAATAGAAGCAGATGATGTTGTCGGGATTATCGGGGTCAACATCGAGCACTTCCATCATTTCGGAAGAGCCGATGCCGTTATCATCGAAGTATGGTAAAACAGTGTGACCTTTAATAATATTATGCAGAGCAGATTTTAGTTCATCTCCGGATAAATTTTGACATCCTGAATAATAGTCAGCAGGAGGAACATAATCATCAGCAAAGTTCAGATTGATCAGAAGCAGAATTGATAATAACAATAAACGAGAAATTAGTTTATTCATATCCCTATCCTTCCATTAATTTTAACTGAGAGATAAAAACCAGCTCATATTTGTAAAGAAAAATCTTGCCTATAAAAGATTAGAAATGGAATATGGAATTAGAACATCTGGAGGGAAAAATGATGAAATTAAGATTAATAATTATTTTTATTCTGTTTATCTGGTTATTATCAGGCAGTCAACTACCCTTTGAATTACGCTATCTGGCAGAAAACGAAGTACGGGGAAACCTTTCCCAGAGCAGTTATTTAAGTCCCTTAGTGGAAACACGAGAAGGATATGCGGCAGAAGTAATTTTGAAGGGAGACTTTCCGCTTTCCGAATTGCCGGAAAATGCCAGTCGCATAGCACGCTGGCACGAGTTTACAACCTTGATCCTGCCATTATCTGAATTAAAAGAATTAGAAGATATTACCGGTGTTGAAGAAATATATCCCAGTTTGCAGTCGGAAATACTGCTGGATGTTTCAACTTCTGATCACATGAGCGGAAATTATTATGCAGGCTGTGATGCGGATTACGTCCAGGAACAGTTCGGCAGTGGGGAAGGGGTGATCATCGGAGTGATCGATCCTTATCCTTTGAATTGGCAGCATGAAGATTTTCAGGGAATTAACGGCACGCGGATACAGGCGATCTGGGATCAGAACACAGCGGGTAGTTCACCTATAGGATTTGGATACGGCTCAGAGTTTGAGGCATCTGACCTAAATAACAATATTGGACCGGGGATAAGTACCGGATTACATCATGGCACGCAATGTGCGGGAATTGCAGCGGGTAATGGCAATGCTTCAGATGGAGTGAGGGCAGGAATGGCACCGGAATCAGACATCATATATGTGGAATATACCGGTAACTCAGTGGATTTGATCAATGCCATCGCCTATATTTCCATGAAAGCAGCGGAGATCGACCCCTCAAAACCGGTAGTGATCAGCAGCAGCGTGGGAGCGATGTTCAATCATCCTGATGGCAGCGATCCGGTTGCGCAGGCATTACAGAGTTTTGGAGGAGTGGGAAAAGTTTCGGCAGTTGCGGCCGGTAACTGGTATAATTATGATTGTTTTGCCACCGGCAGTGCAGTATATGGTGATCCGATGACGGATCTGAATTTTACTTTAAGCGGCAGTAATACAGGCGGTAATGATTTTGTAATCTGCAGACTATATTATATCGCCGGTGATGACTTCAGCGTTTCGGTGACTTCACCTTCCGAAAATATATATGGACCGGTTCCGCCAGGAAATGATCAAACATTTACAACTGTTGATGGTGAACTATATATTTACCATGATCAAACCGTTTTGAACAATCCATATATTGAAATCGTGGTTTCAGATGAAAGCGGAGTGATGACAGCAGGAGACAACTGGACTGTTGAATTAAGTGTTCCTTCGGAAAATCTCGATGATAATGGTGGCTGGTGGTGGGGCTGGATTGCCGGAGTGGGATATGGTGCAGAATTTGAAAACTATTATGCTGGAGCATATTCTCTTAATACTTATGCGTGTGCGGCAAACACAGTTTGCGCCGGTGCACATGACCGCAATTCGGGGGCAATATATTCAGCCTGCAGCAAAGGTGCACCGGATGCCGTGATAAAACCGGAAATAACGGCTCCGACCAATGCCTACACCACTAATGCTGCCAGCAGCACCGGTTATTCCAGTTTATGCTGCACCAGCGGCGCTGCACCGCATGTGGCAGGTGCCATGGCAATACTTTTGCAAAGATTTCCGCAATTAACGGCAACAGAAGTGATTGAACGTCTGGAAGAATCCGCCTGGCAGGATGGTCAAACGGGAATTATTCCTAATAACAGGTGGGGATATGGAAAACTGAATGCCAAAGGTGCCTATCTGCTATATCCGAGTCTGGGAGACGTGGATAATTCCGGCGAAACCGATGCTTATGACAGTTCGATAATCCTGATGCTGACAGTGGGAATCAACTTTTTTGAAGAAACAGATCCGCTGCCCTGGGAGGACTGGCGTTTTCAGTGGGCTGATGTGGATGGAAATGAAGTAATCGATTCTTATGATGCTTCGCTGATTTTGCAATACGTGGTGGAACTGATCAGTCAGTTTCCCGTAGAAGAATAAAAAAATATAATTGGGGGTATTATGAAACGGAGTTATGTTTTAGTATTTCTTTTTGTGTCTTTGTGTTTTTGTCTCTTTGCTGAAGAAGAAATCAGCAGTTTCCTGGATAAAGATTTGGGGGAATATTGGAATAACGGCTGGGAAGCGTATCAGGCAGGAGAATATGAAAAGGCTGCAGAAGCTTATCTGGAAGGGCTGCATTATGATATTACCAATGGTTCCAACATTTATAACCTTGCCTGCTGCTATGGCTTGCTGGGTAATGAAAAGCTGGCAGCAAAATTTTTACAATATTCTATAAAGAATGGATTTGAGAATTATGAGCATATAACCAATGATCCTGATTTTGACAAAGTCAAAGATAGTCAGGAATTTAAGGCAGTAGTGGACAGCTTGAAAAGCTACCTGGAAAAGAAAAAGAATCCGGCAGTAAAAGAGTTATGGTTTTCCTCCTCAGCTTACAGCAAGAGCTATATACGTTTCCCGGAAAATTATGATCCGCAAAAAGCTTATCCGCTGATAGTGGGGCTGCATGGATATGGTGCCGATGCCAATAGTTTTTTAGGACTCTGGGATGGATTTGAGAAACATGATTTCATCTATATATGTCCTGAGACATTCTATCCTTTCCTGCTGGGTGACAGACTGGGCTGGAGCTGGTTTACCTGGACTGAAGATGACGTAATAAACAGCGGGATCATGGATCAAACGGAGGCATATATAGCTGATGTCACCAGGGAAATAAAGAAGGATTATAAGATCAGCGAAACATATTTACTCGGATTTTCACAGGGCTGCGGACTGGCATATGCCACTGGGATCAGGTTTCATAAAGATTTTGAGGGGATGATGTGTTTTGGGGGTTGGCTGGATACGGATAGACTTAATGATAAGATGTTGAAGAAAGCCAAAGATCTGAAGGTATTTATTGCTCACGGGACCAAAGACACGATGGTGGAATTTGAAAGCGGCGTTAAAGCCAAAGATAAACTGAAAGAGATGCATTATGACCTTTATTTCTACGAGTTTGATGACGGGCACAGAGTACCCCCGGAAGCTTTGCAGAAAGCCCAGGAATGGCTGGGATTTTAGCAGGAGAAAAAAAAATTAGATTGACGCAGTAATAATAAAATTAATATTATTATTGAGAAATTAATGTATGAGAAGGTTTGATGAGGGATGATCAGGAATTGCTCCGGCTGAAAAACGAAAATGAAAAATTGAGAAAACGTATAGAAGAACTGGAATTCCGGTCTCAGCTATTAGATCAGATAGAAGACCGGATAACGGCAACAGACCTGCAGGGAAACATAACTTACGCGAATCAGGCAGAATATCGCTCTTTCGGAGATACAGCAGGGAGCCTTATCGGGAAAAATGTCAGAGAATTTGGAGAAGACAGCAGCATAGGCGCCAGTCAGCAGGAAATAATCAACTCCACATTGGAAAACGGTTTCTGGACGGGAAGAGTTGCCAATGTAACATCCGATGATTCGATGATCATATTCAATTCTAGAACACGTCTTATTTATGATAAATCCGGAAATCCGGCAGGAATGGTCGGGATCAGTACTGATATCACGGAAATATACAATTCACAGAAAGAGTTGCAGGAGAGTGAAGAATTATTCAGGACTATTTTTTCCCAGTCGGCAGTAGGTATATCGCTGGTGTCCACTGAAGGAGTATATCTCCAGGGTAACGCAAAATTCTCTGAGATCACGGGTTACAGCAGTGAAGAGATGAAAGGCTTTAATTTTGCCGATATTACCAATAAAGAGGATCTTCGGAAAGAGCAGGTGGAATTGGCAAAAATGCTGAAAGGCAGGATAAATGGTTATAACCTGGAAAAAAGGATCACAAATAAGAAAGGTGAAGTTATCTGGATACATCTCTATGTAAATGTGGTAAAAGACAGGGCAGGACAGCCGAAATACTGGATAGCCACCATAATTGACCGAACCAGGCAGGTATTTAATACTCAGAAGCTAGCCAATCTTTCCAATCGATTAACTCTGGCGCTTAAATCAGCAGAAATAGGGATATGGGAACTGGATATTAAAAGTGGCAGATTAATCTGGGACAGCAGAATGTTCTCATTATATGGCATAAATCCGGAAACAGTGCAGATTGATTTTGATGTATGGCGCAGGGCAGTTCATCCGGAAGATATTGAAGCCGCTCTTGCCGGAGTTACGGGCGCCATTGAGGGTGAGAAAGAATTTGATATGGAATTCAGGATACTCTGGTCTGACGGATCCATTCATTATATCAAAGCTTCTGCCATAACGGAACGCGATATGGCAGAACAGGCAGTTCGTATGGTCGGAGTCAACTATGATATAACAGAGATCAGGTGTACTCACCAGGAACTGCAATCAGCGCTTGATGAAAAGGAAATTCTGCTGAAAGAGCTTTATCATCGAACCAAGAACAATATGCAGGTTATATGTTCCATGCTTGATATGGAAGCCATGAATCAAAATAACGAAACGATCAACCAGGTTTTTACCGAAATGGGGCAGCGCATCCAGACGATGTCTCTGGTTCATAACAAACTCTACCAGTCGAATAATCTTTCGCGCATTGATCTGAAAGATTACATCGAAGACCTGGCGTTTTTGCTGATCAGGAGCAATACAAATTCAGAATTGAATATAAAGTTAACAACATCTCTGATAAACCTGAATATTACTATCGAAATTGCCATTCCTTTGGGTTTGATCCTCAATGAATTGATCACTAATTCTCTAAAATATGCGTTTCCCGGACGACGACACGGCATGATTTCCATCAGTCTGGAATTAAGTGAGAAATATATAATCATAACTTACAAAGATGATGGTGTGGGATTTCCCGAAGATTTCAACATCACGCGGGATCAAAATTTAGGTTTACTGCTCGTGCAGAAACTGGTTTCCGGTCAGTTAAATGGACAGTTCCGTTATGATTCTGAAAATGGGTTAGCTTTTCAGATCAGGTTCTTTGATATAAATTATCGCGAAAGGGTGTGAAAATGGAAGAGGGAAAAACAAAGATTCTTATTGTAGAAGACGAGGTTATAATTTCCATGCGTCTGGAATTATTTTTTCAAAGACGCGGATATGAAGTTATCGGCACATTAAGCTCCGGTGAAAAAGCTGTGGAGCTTTGCCGGACAAACAAACCGGATGTGATCATTATGGACATCAATCTCCGGGGTGAAATGAGTGGGCTTGATGCCGGTGAGTCAATCTGTGAAAATAGTGAAATTCCCATAATATTTATCACGGGATATTCCGACGAAATATTAAAAGAAAGGGCTGCCAGGCTTAATCCTTTAGGCTATTTCATGAAACCGATAAATATGTTTGAGATCATTTCTGCCCTGAACAAACTCGATTATTAGATTCTTTGTGGCATAAAGAACAGTTTGAAGACTGCCACGGATATAGTGGATAATGATTAAATATATTCCTGATTTCATAATCAGCAATTACAAGCAGAATATTTTAAATGGCATTTTCAAAGGTTTCGTTCTATTTCTTGATATTGTCGGATTTTCGGAAATAACAGAGCAGCACGCAATTCAGGGACAGAAAGGTGCAGCCGAGATCAGCCGTTTATTAAAAGTCACTTTTGGGGAACCCATTCGTTTGCTGGAAGCAGCAGGAGGATTTGTTACAGGATTTGCCGGTGATGCTTTTATCGCAGTATTTCCGGAAATAACCCGACCTGATATGCAAAAACTGGCAGAAGATATCAATGAATTCTGTAATTCCGGCAAGCGGGAATCCGTCCTGCCGGCACGTATTAATGCCGGTTATGGGGATATTGAATGGCAGATCATTCTTAATGATGTTCAGATTGAGTATTATTTTTGTGGCCAGGCAATTGAGCAGTGCTGCACTTTGCCGGAAGGAGATGCTTATCTTAATTTTACTGAAAGCTTCTTTTCTTCGGAAAGCTCACAAAATCCCCAGTCAGACTGCCCTCATTGGGAAGCATATCCCCAAGATGAGGCATTTAGATCTTTCCTGCCTAAGAGATACCAGAAACTAACAATTGAAAATGAAATCAGAGATGTTTCCTGCGTTTTTATTTCGCTGTCAGGGATTCCACAGGAAAATATCGCTGGAACAATAATAATTATTCTCCAACTTGCGGAAAAATATGAAGCTTTTTTTAATAAGCTGGATTTTTCCGATAAGGGTCTGCTGGCTGTGGTTATCGCAGGAGCTCCAGTGCAGCAGGTCAAGGTTCTGCAAAGCATGATAAATTTTGCCCTGGAAGTGTGCCAGGTGATTCCCTGCATGAAAATCGGACTAACCCGCGGTAAATGCTTTGCCGGATTTAGCGGCAGCAGCAGCAGATTTGAATATACCATACTGGGATTCACGCCAAATCTTGCCGCACGGCTGATGGAATTCGCCGACAGGGGAGAAATTCTGGTAGATAGATTTACACAGGAACTTTTAGCCGAAAAGTATGAATTTCTTTATCAGGGAAAGCTGAACATCAAGGGTTTCAGTGCAACACTGCCCGTTTATAAGTTTTCCAGAGAGAAGAACCTGGCTGAATTTTTTAAGAAAACTCAATTCGTGGGCAGATCTAAAGAACTGAAAATGATCCTTGAACAATACCGGATGGTGAAAACAGGAGGTAAATGTTTTGCTTTCAATATCCATGGAGAAGCTGGCATTGGAAAAACACGGTTATTGCAAAAGGTCAGAGATCTGATAGCCTCAGAGGAAATTTTCTGGTGTTTTCTTCCCTGTGACAATTCATCTGGCAAAGCTTATTCCCCCATAATTAAGATGCTGCACTCGCTTTTTCAAATCTATCAATCCAGAGATAAAGAGATAAATATCATGAGATTTCGTCAGCTCTGGCAGGAGTTGACAGCCGGTAGTTCTAAAATGAAAAGAATTGAACCCCTAATGGCATACCTGATGGGTATTGAATGGGAAAATTCCCTGATTCAGCAACTCCCGGCGTCTTCGCTTCCGTCACAACTTAAAAGCGCTATAATAGATTTTTTCCGGTTTCTGGCTAAATCTAAGATACTGGTGATCAATATTGATGATGCTCAATGGCTGGATGCCGACGCTTTAATGGTGTTTCAGGATTTGGTGAAAGATACGGAAAAGATTTTCTTTCTTAATACCTGCCGTTACCTCGCAGAGGACGTTCTGGTTGACCTGAAACTGGAAAACTGTGAGAAAAAGGATTTAATTCTGAACCGGCTTCCGGTGAGTTCAACTCAGGAATTATTGAGAAATGTGCTGCTACTGGAATATATCCCCAAAGATACGGAACAATTCATCATTTCGAAAAGCCAATGCAATCCCCTTTTTGTGGAGCAGATATCCTGGTTTTTAAAAGAACAGGAACTCATTGATGAAAATGGTTTTATTACAAAAGATATAGAATTTGTGAATACCTTCAGCATCGCAGAAGTGATCGGCGCTCGAATTGACAGCCTTTCTGGCGAATTACGAAAACTGGTCAATTACTCCAGCATCCTGGGTATGGAATTTAATATCAATATCCTGTCTCGCATGATGGAAAGTGAAATTATGGAAGAATTGACCCAGGGCGAACAAAAAAATGTCTGGGAGAAAGCCGGAGATGAAGCTTATGTATTTTCTCATGTACTTTTACGTGATACAGCTTATAACCGGATGCTGGATGAAACCAGGCGGGAACTTCATCAACTGGCGGCTGCCTCCTACGAAAAAGTGCAGCAGGAGGAAAATAAAACTCATTTCTATGAATTAATCGGCTACCACTACGAACAGGCAGGCAAAAAAATACCGGCAGCTCAGAATTTTCTGGAAGCTGGAAAAATCGCCCGCAGTAAATTTCTGCTGGATAAGGCTCTCCAGCATTACGAGAAAGCATTTAACATTCACCAGGAGCAGGTCCCGCCGGATAGATTCCAGATTGCCACCGACCTGCATTTGCTCGCCGTGATTAACTGCATCAAGATGAATATTGATGAAGGGATCAGTCAACTGCAGCAGGCTCTGGAAGGGTTTTTAGTGGTTTCAGGAGAAAACAGCAGGGAAACGCTGGATGCTGTTAAAGATCTGGGGATTGCCTATCGTGATAAACACGATATGGTGAAAGCAATGGAATTTGCCAGAAAAGAAAGAGAATTACTCGTGAAATATCATTCTGCTGATATTTTAAGGATTTCGGACAATTACAATCGGCTTGGTTTGTTATTTTATTTCAATTCTGAATTTGACTCTGCCTTCTCTTATTTTAACAAAGGTCTGGAGATATTACAAAATGCCGGATTTACAGAAAAAGATTACCTGTTTAGTTATGGACACCTCGCAGCAATATATCACGTGAGACATGATCTGCCCAAAGCGCTGGAATATAATTTGAAGGTTCTGGAAGGCAATCAGAAGATATTGCCCAAAGACCACTATGAAATCGGCCGCAATCATTTAAATATCGGTCATATATATTCCGGCATGGGAAGATTTGAGGAAGCGCTCAACAGCTTTGATCAGGCAGAAAAGATTCAGATCAAGATAACAGGCAATGATCATCCCCGGCTGGCAAATATTTACAGTAAAATCGGAAATGTTTATTTTGACTTACATAATTATAAATTAGCCTATAGCTATATTCAAAAAGCACTGCACATTGCTTTAAAAAGATTAGGTGAGCAGCATCCCGATACTGCTGAATATTATTCTTCACTTAGTTATATCTGCCTGAAAACTGATAAACTGGACGTGGCTTATGATTATGCAATGAAAGCGCTTGAGATCAGGGAAAAAACTCTGGGGGAAAATAATCCCTATACCGGAATGTCCTGGAGAATTCTGGGTAAATATTATATGAAAATTGAGAAACCGGCGATAGCTCTGGAATTTCTGCAGAAATCTCTGGCTTTATTCAGCAGACTTTACGGTGAATATCATCCTCTGTCAGCAGAAGATTACCTCGATATTGCTCAGGTTTATATCAGTCTGCAGGATTTTCAGCAGGCTCAGGATTATAATAACAGGCACTTTCAATCTCTGGAAATTAATCAGGGATCAGCGGAAAATTATATTGCCAATAAGCTGCTGAGAGCAGAAATATTAATGGGACTTGATCAATTCCAGGCCGCCGAGACCCTTTTGACCGAAGTTGAAGATGATATAAAAGAAACAGGTAAAGAATCTGATCTTGAAAGAAAATTGCAGAAACTCCGGATGATGTTATATTCGGAAAAGTCAGGTAATGATATATGAATCGAAAAGATAAGCTCATTCAGTCCGAATTTCATTTATACTCTAAGATTTTCCATTGCCGAGGTCTCTTTGACCGGATTCCGGACATGAAAATGGATAAAATGGAAAATGCTCATTCCTGGTTCGAATGGATGCTCGATAAAATGCTGCAGGAAATCAGGAACTGATTAAAACTGACCAGGGTAACTATTTAAACAGCCAGAGCAGCGCTTCCGGAAAACGCTTTGCCCAGCAGCCTTGCAAATGTTCATTCGCAATGGTGGCGACCATATATGTCGTGAAAAAAACACAGACGAGACGTCTATGCTACAAGCAGTTAAAAACCTGCGATTAACATGTAAGCCTAGTTGCTATAAACCTCCTGTAGCACAGACGTCCCCCGTCTGTGAACCGCTTCGGCTGATCTCCCGGATTTAAAGAGAAGCTGACAGATTTAAAAAAAATACACAGACGAGACGTCTATGCTACAAGCAGTTAAAAACCTGCGATTAACATGTAAGCCTCGTGCTATAAACCTCCTGTAGCACAGACGTCCCCGTCTGTGAACCGCTTCGGCTGATCTCCCGGATTTACAGAGAAGCTGACAGATTTAAAAAAAATACACAGACGAGACGTCTATGCTACAAGCAGTTAAAAACCTGCGATTAACATGTAAGCCTCGTTGCTATAAACCTCCTGTAGCACAGACGTCACCATCTGTGAACCGCTTCGGCTGATCTCCCGGATTTACAGAAAAGCTGACAGATTTAAAAAAAATACACAGACGAGACGTCTATGCTACAAGAAGTTTTATAACTGGCGTAAATTTGGCTATATATAATGTGGTTATCATTTCCTGTAGCACAGACGTCCCCGTCTGTGAACCGCTTCGGCTGATCTCCCGGATTTAAAGAGAAGCTGACAGATTTAAAAAAAATACACAGACGAGACGTCTATGCTACAAGAAGTTTTATAACTGGCGTAAATTTGGCTATATATAATGTGGTTATCATTTCCTGTAGCACAGACGTCCCCGTCTGTGAACCGATTTGACGAATTGCAAAAGTCTACTTAAACCAATTTTGTGTAGTAAGCTTTAACAAAGAGTGCTAAGTTTCTGGCACAAAGAAAGTTATTAAATGATCATAAATATCAAAAATATTCACTTATCATTTTCTAACTTCCCTGCACTTAGAACTCTACTGCACAAGATGGGTTAAACTATTATTTTAAAGAAAACATCAATGCGTGCAGTATTATTGATACAATTCAGATATGACATTGAAAAGGAGTGCCTGATGTTTAACAGTCTCCAAACTTGTGTGAAATTAGCATAGAATAATTTACTTGACATATTTCAAAAAAAAATGGATAAAGTGTTTAGTAGTATTAATGGGTTTGTATTTATATAAGGGGCAGATTGAGGTTCTGAAAGTATATCAATCAGTTACCAGCATGAGGAATTAAGTATCAAGTGTACTTCGGATCTATCTTTCCGATATTAGTTAGAGCAGATGAAGTTACTCGAAATAATGACAGGATTTAGGAGGATGTATGAAAAGACTAATGATTACCGTAATGCTGCTGGTACTTTTATCTATATTATCTGCAGAGATAATGCCAGTAAAAACAGAAAACGTATTTCCGTTACCATCAGAGATCAGCATTCCAGCTTCCAGATTAGAAAATCGCGAACCACCGGAATGGGAATGGGCTGTTCCCCCGCAGAATCTGTTGACTAATTATGCGGATTATTTCCAGTGTTACAATAACACGCCTGTTGCCTTACAGCCGGAAGCACATGGAGGCGGCATTTATATTTTATACAGAGTAAAGGATCAGGCAGGGAATAGTGAAATTTCATATAGTTATATTAATGCAAATGGCGAAGTACAGGCGTCCCAGGGTCTGGGATTTGTGGGATATTATCCTGACGCAGCAGTTGACCAGGAGAATGGAGATATATTCTGCAGCTGGCATCTTGCAGTCAATGACGGATCTGGTACTTATGATTGCAAAGTGGAATATGACCTCTATCATCTTATGGGGTGCAGCGGGCTTTGGAAAGATCCCCCTATCACAGTATTAAATTCGGATCTGCAGAATAATCTTGATCCAACGGAAGATGATGAATTTATCTGGCCTGAAATTAAGATTGGTCCCTCCCCGGAAGCAGGACAGCAGAGGATTTATGTCGTTGCCAGTAATCATGTATATTCAGATGGCTCTGCAGCTAACCCCTCAGAAAATGTATTGATCATGTATGCGGATTTTGATGAATTTGATATGAATAACTTGAGTGACCTGGAATGGTCATATAACAGTATTCCTGAATTTAATGACTGGAATGCGGAAGATCCCTACTGGTACCGTCCGTTCAAATCCTTTACTGTCATAGATAATCAATTGATCTTTCTTGGCTACAGGATAGCCGGAGATGATGCCCAGGATCAGGAAGACAGAATATTCTGCATAATAAATGATAATTACGGGGAAGGAACTGACTGGGATTATCATGATCAGAACTGGGTTTTTGAAGAAGAGAATCCATCCTGGATTGATCCCCAATCTGGTGAGTTAATTCATCTCTATGGTGATCCCGGTGGTTTTGCCTATCCTGTTCAGCAGAAAATAATGCATACAAATCATTTCAATATAGTACCTACGCACGATAATACCAGAGTGACCTTTCCAGGTGCCATGGGAATAACTTTTGATTCCGGAATGGGTCCGGGATATTATTATCCTCTATGGTTCCAGATCTATCCGAAAACTTTTTCATTTGATCTTATAACGGAGGAATTCAGTTTTTGTGATGTTTATCCTATGGGAGCTAATCCCAATGATAATATACCCATGAAACCCTGGGATCTGGATGAAAATGGCAGCTGGAATTATCCCCTAACGTGGTTTGTAGACTGGCCGATATTCCATTATGATACGGATTCAGCATTTCAATATAATGAATATTATCTCACAACTAACGAAGAAAATGGCTGGATGGCTTACATCTGGGTTGATGGAACCAAGGCTTTTGCAGCGAGTGAAGGTTTGGAAGGTTATGAGAGCTGGATAGCAAAGCCGGAACTGGCTGTTTGCATTTCCAACGACTGGGGCATGACCTGGAGCGATCCGATATTTATGAATGCCAATGTAAATGCGGATACTTATGTGCCCGAACTGGCAGGTATGATCCCCTGTTTCGCTTATCCGGGTGACCGGATTGAAGATGATGGGGATAGCTGGGGAATAGTGCATTTATTTTTTCTTGATGATAACGATTATGGTTCTTATCATTCCTTGACCCATGGATTGAATAACGGTTCCACTTTTGAATACGCAGCAATGCGCATCTTCTTTGGAGAGACGGAAGCTCCTTTATATGGCGACATAGACAATAATGAAGTAATAGAAGCTTATGATGCAGCTTTGACGCTGATGTATTCAATAGGAATGCCTACTCCTTATGATCCCATTGATCCCATAGTAGCTGACGTGGATGGCAATGGCAGCGTGGAAGCTTATGATGCAGCCCTGATCCTGCAATATTCAGTTGGAATGATCAATGTCTTCCCTGTAAACGGACGCTCTTCGGCAATTCCTGAGGCGAAACTTGCCTGCACTTATGAAAATGGTGAACTGGTCATCTCAGCAACGGGAGAATTATATGCCCTTGAACTTGATTTTCCATTTGTCGTGGAAGGCTCAAAGATGCAGATAAATTCCAGCTTTATCAACGCTATATCTGGTTCTAAAATAGCTTTAGCTTCGGCATTACCGGTAAGCGGGGAAGTATTACGCCTGGAAATGAAGGCTGATATGGCAGAAGATATTCACATCCTTACGTCAGTTAACAGCGTTAAAAGTGAATTGAATATTAATAGTCCGGTTATAAGCAGCAGAATTCGGGGAATATTCCCTAATCCCTTCAATCCTGAAACGACAATATCCTTCGAACTGGCTGAGAAAGGAAGGATTAGTATTGAAATATATAACATCAAAGGGCAGAAAGTGGAAATACTTACTGATGAAGAGCAGACAGTCGGGGAACATCAGATAGTGTGGAATGCCGGGAAAATGGCATCAGGAATTTATTTCCTTTCTTTTAAAACCGATACAACAAGAATTTTGCAGAAGCTTGTTTTGATGAAATAACACAGAATTAAAATTCCACTGAATTTAGTTTATGGAGGGCAGGATTTTCTGCCCTCCTTTTATCCTATATTGTGCAGTAGGCGCTTAACAATAACATACTTACAATTTTTGGCAGAAAAGATATTATGAGCCGCGACAATCACTAACAAAATGAACTAAAGAAATTAAACCTATCTTGTGCAGCAGGATTTCACAAATAGCAGCAAGTTTCTGACACAGTGAAAGTTACAAAATGATCATAAATATCAAAAATATTCACTGATCATTTTCTAACTTTGTTGCACTCAGAACATTAGCACTCTTTGTAAAAGCTTACTACACAAAATGGGATAAAAGCTCGCGTTTGTTCGTTTTGTTCGCGGCTAAAATATTCTTATCTTCTTGTAGTCGAACCTTGCGAATATATCCAGCCGGGCTACTTTGCGAATGTACATTCGCAATGGTGGCGACCATATATGTCGTGAATAAAATACACAGACGAGACGTCTATGCTACAAGTAGCTTTATAACTTGAGAAATTTACCGTATAAAAAGTAACTGTCATCCTCCTGTAGCACAGACGTCCCCCGTCTGTGAACCGCTTTGCTAAACCACCGAAATTTACAGCAAAGTCTGCAGCCAATAAAAAATACACAGACGAGACGTCTATGCTACAAGTAGCTTTATAACTTGAGAAATTTACCGTATAAAAAGTAACTGTCATCCTCCTGTAGCACAGACGTCCCCGTCTGTGAACCGCTTTGCTAAACCACCGAAATTTACAGCAAAGTCTGCAGCCAATAAAAATACACAGACGAGACGTCTATGCTACAAGTGGTTTTATAACTTGAGAAATTTACCGTATAAAAAGAAACTGTCATCCTCCTGTAGCACAGACGTCCCCGTCTGTGAACCGCTTTGCTAAACCACCGAAATTTACAGCAAAGTCTGCAGCCAATAAAAATCCACAGACGAGACGTCTATGCTACAAGTAGTTTTATAACTGGGAAATTATTGTTTGTTATGATGTTACTCCCAGCCTATTTAAACAGCCAGAGCAGGGCATCCGGAAATCGTTTTGCCCAGTGTCTTTCATTATGTAGGGCTCCCTTATCAATAAATAACCTGAGGTTAGATTCCGGTAATCCGTTTTTCCGCAGCAGCTTACTTATCTCTTCGGCATCTTGCAGATAGGCTTTATTTTGCTCAGAATTATTACCTTCTTCTGTACCCACGTCCACATAAACACGTGACGATGAGGAAAGATGATGCTTCTTTACATATTTAACGATATCTTTTTTTGCCACCCAGAAGGCGGGAGAGAAAACACCTGCTTTTCCGAATACATCGGGATGTTTGCAGGCAGCATATAATGCAATAAGTCCTCCCAGGGAACTGCCTGCTATGGCAGTATCATTTCCGGAAGATAAAGTTCTGTAATGCTCATCTATCCAGGGTTTCAGAGTTGTTGCTAAAAACTTCACGTAACGGTCACCTTCACCTCCTCCATATTGGGGATTTTTCCAGGGACAATATTCATCAAAACGCTTTTGGTGATGATTATCGATTCCAACCACGATGGTGCCTTGAAATCTATTTTCTCTGAAAAGACGCTCCAGGGTTTCATCAATCTGCCATTCCCCTGCAAAAGAAGTGGCGTTATCAAAGAGATTCTGCCCGTCGTGCATGTAAATAACGGGATACCTGTTATCAGTTATATTATAATCCGGAGGCAGATAAACGCGGATCGTGCGATAACGGTCAAGCTGCGGCATATAAAAATCCTGAATATACTGGACATCCCCTGTTTTTGTTGATAACCGCTGATCTTGCTCCATCTCAATATTGCGCCAGTTCAAAACCTGATGATCAATTGTTATAGTTGAGTCCGGGATAATAATAGTCCGGTTGGCGATTTCCCGAAACTCCACTCCTTTTTCCACCGTATCCCAGGATCCAAGCGTAAATTTATATTCGATACTGGATTTTGAAGTCAGTTCCAGGCTGATTTCGTAACCGGCAGCGGTTTTGTGCAGCTTATAATCTTCTGCTCCCGGATTCCAGTTGTTAAAGGAACCGGCTAGATAGATTTCGGGATTCTCCGGAATTCCAGGATAAGAAGAGATTCTGAAAGTAATATTAACTGCTTCCCCTCGCCCGGAAAGCATACTTAATAACAGTAATATCAATAAATATTTCATAATAACCCCATTTAATACTCTCTAATCTGCAAACTTATCTATCCGGCTCCATAGCAAATCTGATCACTTGCCTGACTTCCTGCCATGGTATGGCATCTTTTATCTTAAAATTAATACACCCCTTACCGGTCTTGATTCCAGGATGCTTTTGCCTGAAAACGGTTATCAGCGGAATGGCACCAGTATATAGCGTCACGCCCTCTTTCCAGTAACCAAGACCTACCCAGCCCGTCCAGCCTTTCTCCATCCGGTATGAGAGAATATTAAACCATATCTTCTGATCGCAGCCAGGATACATTTCCATGATTATGTCATGGAATGACATGATCCTGTTCCGGAATTCTTCTTCCCTGGAATCAATGTAACTTTGAAACTCTGTATTCATCACTAATCTCCTGCCCTTTTTTATTGTATAACTGCGAAGTGTCAATGATTAATAAGCATCACGTCATAAATATCTGTAACTTTTAACTTGTTCTTTTAAATTCTATCTGCGTTGTTCATCGCTTTAATATCAAAGGATATTGAAGCTCTTCTCGCCTTGATATAATTCAAAATTACTGCGTTAAATTG
>JAIPGO010000073.1 GCA_021736135.1 Candidatus Cloacimonadota bacterium | reverse complement strand
AACATTCCCTAAACTATCTCAGGAAATTTAGTTTTGTCAATTACGATAATCCTGCCTAAAGCGTAGCAGATGTGCACATTTCATCTTCATTTTAAGAATTTTGGTGATTATATAAAGAGTTACACTGAACAGTATCGTTATCTTTTTCTCAGGATAACCGCATGTTTCTTCAAAAACTTTTGAATACACTTCCTCTAGTCTGTAGTCTTAAAGGAAACGGGTAAAAGAATAACACAGATTCCACTCTATTGCAGAAAAGTATTAATTATGAGTTCGGCAAATCCTGAATCCCCTGTTCTCATTGCTGGAAAAGGGAGTATTACTTCCACGGAATGATACCCGGCAATAAAAATCATCACTAGAAAAACTGCCACCACGCATGACTCTGCCTGTTCCGGTCTCTGGTCCGGCGGGATTATCAACGGGTGAGATATCATAATAGGTCGCTGAATACCAGTCATTACACCATTCCCAGACGTTGCCGCTCATATCGAAAATGCCTAATCCATTAGCCTGTCTTAAACCAGCTATGTGTGTATTAGAAGTGGAATTACCTGTGAACCAGGCAACATCGGAACATATATCGCTTCCAGAATATATGTAATCCGGCTCAGCAACTCCCCCTCTGGCAGCAAACTCCCATTCTGCTTCAGTTGGTATTCTATAACCATTTGCCGCCTGATTACAACTCCAGTCCACGAAATTATAACAGGGATCAAAATTCTGAATTATACTTAAAAAATTACAATAGGCTGCAGCACCAAACCAGGTGATTTCGATACAGGGATATTCGGGAGAAGCAGCATAAACGCTCCCAGAAAATACCAGAGCATTATAGATGAATTCTATGGCACAGTCAGAATCATTAAGATCAAGCAATACTTCCGGATCACCGGTGGAATTTAAAACATCAAAATTTTCATAGTAAATATGATTATTATCCAGCGCCCAGTTATACACATCTATCACTTCCTGATGGGTTACCTCATATTTCCCGATCCTGAAGCTCGAGAGCGTTACCGCATGAACTGGCAATTCATCCGCATCTCCTGATCCATGAGTATCTCCCATCTGGAAACTGCCGCCCTGAACTGTAATCAAATTGTCAGAAATCCCTTCAGCTTCTGTTGAAAAACTCCACACTTCACTTGTGGAATTTAACTCTCCATCATCTGCTACTATTTTCCAGTAATAGGTGGTTTCGAATTGTAAGGTATCCGGATTATAACTCTTTTCACTCTGATGCACTGATACCAGCTCTTCAATACCCGGTGCAGGAACTATTCCAAAATAGACGTCATAACTCAGCGAGTCTCCTTCCGGATCGCTGCAGGACCAGGATAATGCCGGACTGATATTTATGTCTGTGGAACCATTTATCGGAAGTGGATTGGTGGGTATCCATGGCGCTTCGTTCTCATTGTTAGTTTCTGTAGTGTTATCCGTACAACTGAACATCAAAAATATAGTGATAACTGCGGCTAATAAATATACTTTTTTCATTTTTCTCCCCTTTCTATTTAATGACTTAAGTTTGATTACAGCAATAATTATGTCAATATTATTATCTGTTTTTCAACTAATAATTAGACCGGAAAAGAAACTGCCGGGGCAGTAACCAATTTGAGCTTGACCCCAATCATAAATTCTTTAATTCTGTTTTGCGTTTCTGGGGATATGCTATCATAGAGGGAGAATACTATGTTAAAGAATTACCTGGTAACAGCTTTGCGTAATATCTTACGTCATAAAGGATTTTCGATAATCAATATTGCCGGACTGGCAATTGCGTTAACTGTTTGCATCATTATCTTATTATCCAGTATTTATGAATTAACCTATGACAGCTATCTGCCAAACTACGAGCGCATCTATCGGGTAAATACGGAATTTCATCTTTCGGCAGAAACAGAGCGCTATCAATCCTCACCGGAGCCGACGGGTCCCACTTTGAAAGAGTTGTTTCCGGAAATCACTCATAATTGTCATTTTTATGGTTCAACCGGTTTGATGAAGTATGAAGATAAAACGTTTATGGAATATAACCTGGTCTTTACAGATCCCGATTTTCTAAAAATGTTTTCCATAGAGGCCATCCATGGTGACATTAATACGATGCTGGATGATCCTTATGCCATCGTGCTCACAGAATCAATGGCAAAAAAATATTTTGGCGAAACGGATCCCGTGGGTGAAGTGATCCGCAGAAATGATATTCGTGATTATACTGTAACGGGCGTGATCAGGGATTTTCCCAAAAATGCTTCTTATGAATTTGATTTCCTGATGTCGGTAAATTTATTTCAAGAGTTAAACCTGGGGTTTGTAGGTAACTGGGGTAACATCAGCGGACAGACAATGATAATGACGGCTCCCGATGTTGATATTGATGCATTGGGAGAAAAGATATGGAGTGTACCTAAGGAGCTGAATCCGGATCAGGACGTATGCAATCTCTGGCTGCAGCCGTTGAGCAAGATCCACCTTTACGATCTGGATGGCGGTGGAGCAATTCAGTTTATTTATATCTTTCTGGTTGTAGGACTGATCGTGTTGATCATTGCCAGCATCAATTTTATGAATCTGTCAACTGCCAGGTCTTCCTTAAGAGCAAAAGAAGTAGGCATCAGGAAAGTTATGGGAGCTCAGCGGAGAGAGCTGGTGAGGCAGTTTTACTGTGAATCACTTTTGCTGGCAGCAATAGCCATGTTATTGGCAATATTTTCAGCGCGCCTCATCATAGCATCGGCAGATCGGTTTGCGGTCATTAATGAAGCAATAAATCAGCTTTGGGATATGAATTTCACGCTGCTGCTCACGGGAATTACTCTTTTCACGGGCTTGTTTGCCGGCAGTTATCCGGCATTCGTCCTTTCCGGATTCAAGCCCATTACAATTTTAAAAGGGGCATTCAGTAAGGGCAGAACGGGAAAAATATTTCGCAGTATTCTGGTGGTTATTCAGTTTTCACTTTCCATTGCACTGATGATCAGTACGCTGATCGTGTTTAAGCAGATGAATTTCATGAAAGAAAAAGACCTGGGATTTAATAAAGATAATCTGCTCTATCTGCCCATCAAAGGTGAATTGAATGACAAATTTGCCGAATTCAAGGAAGAGCTTCTTCAAATATCCGGCATAGAAAATGTTACCCGCTGCTCAAGTTCATTAAGTAATATTGGTTTCGTGGCCAGTGATCTTGACTGGGAGGGGAGATCAGAAGAAGATAATCCTATCTTCAGCTTTGAATGTGTTGATTACGGTTATTTTGCCACCTGCCAAATGGAATTCGTCGCCGGAAGAGGATATTCGGAAAAGTTTGCCAATGATACAGAAAACTATATCCTCAATGAGACGGCCATTAAGCGTATTGACTATACCAATGATAACGCTGTTGGCAGAATGTTTGATATGTGGGGCAGAAGGGGAAAGATCATCGGAGTTGTGAAAGACTTCAACTTTCAGCACCAGTCAATGGAGATCGATCCCTTGATCCTTACTGATATTCCCGATTATTTCAACTATATCCTGATAAGAGCAGACGAAGGGACTAAGCACGAATTAACAGGTGCAATCAAAGAAAAGTGGGAGGCTTATGTATCTCAGTTCCCTTTTGATTATAATTTTATGGATGAAGATTTTGAGAAGCTTTATAAGTTTGAAGATGATATGGGCTATCTCTTCAAGGTTTTCACTGCGCTGGCGGTTTTCATCTCATGTCTGGGTTTGTTTGGACTGGCAACTTATGTGGTTGAACGCCGGACCAGAGAAATTGGCATACGCAAAGTACTGGGTGCTTCCGTAAGTGGATTGATCCGGTTATTGATCAGTGATTTCACCAAATGGGTAATAATTTCTAATATTATTGCCATGCCTCTTGCCTGGTTTGCCATGCATAAATGGCTGGAAAATTATGCCAGCAAAACTGATGTTTCGTGGACCATATATGCCGGCGCCGGGATTTCTGCTCTGATGATAGCTTTCATCACAGTCTTTTTTCACACATATCACGCTGCCAGCGCTAATCCCGTTAATTCTATTAAATACGAATAGGAGCTTTCATGTTAAGAAATTATTTTGTTATTGCTTTCCGGAATATCTGGAAAAACAGACTTAACAGTTTTATCAATATACTCGGCCTGGTTCTGGGACTCACCTGCAGTCTTTTGATCCTCTTTTTCATTCGCTCTGAACTGAGTTACGAGAAACATTTTCCCAGATATGAGCAGATTTACAGGGTCACTAACGAAAACCTGGAAGAAGCCGGAAAACACTGGGCTGTTATTTCTCCGCTGCACGGGCAGGCAATTGCCGAATCAGTACCGGAAGTGGAATCTGTCGTCAGAATGGTTTATACTTATAAGCAATTTATCAGCTCAGAATACGATAATGGCAATATTGTCCGTTTTCAGGAGAATAATGGCTATTTTGCCGATTCCGGCATCTTTGATATGTTTGACCTGAAAATGCTGTCCGGTGACCCCAATACTGCCCTTAAGGCTGCTAATTCAATTGTTCTCACCGAGAGTTTTGCCCGGAAGTATTTTGGAAATGTGAATCCTCTGGGTAAGTATCTTAAAAATGAAAGTCAGAATATTGATCTGGAAGTTACCGGCATAATACCGGATCTGCCCCAAAATACACATCTCAGATTCGATCACCTGATCTCTATGGAAACATTCTATAATCGAATGAAAAATAACGGCGCTGAAGACTGGCTGCAATCCAAAGGCTGGGCATATTTCTCTACCTACGTGCTGCTGAAAGAAAATACCGTTTTTGCCAATGCGTCTCACAACCTTGATATTTTTGCCGATAATTTTTACCAGGAATGGTTTGCCGGCAGCGAAGAAAAGGTTAGTGATTATATCAAGCTCCATTTTCAGCCCATTTCGGATATTCATCTGCATTCCCACCTGGAACAGGAAATGGGACCAAATAGTGATATTACCTATGTTAAAGTCTTTGGGTTTGCAGCAATACTCATTCTGCTGCTTGCCGGAGTTAATTTTATTAATCTTTCCACAGCCCGGGCATTTAACCGCATGAGGGAAGTCGGCGTTAGAAAAGTTCTGGGCGCGAATAAGGCAGACCTCACGGCTCAGTTCCTGGTGGAATCACTGCTGATTGCCCTGATTTCAGGGATTGCTGCCGTTGCCATGATCGAAATGATACTCCCGCTCTATAACTCCATTACGGGTATTAATTTCGCTGGAACAGCCTTTCTGAGAGCTAATAATCTGCTCCTTATTTTCGCTGTCGTGCTTATCTTCGGGCTGGCTTCAGGTATTTATCCCTCAGTTTTTATGAGTCTATTCAATATCAGCACGGCACTGAATAATAAAAGAACCAAAAACTCTACAACCACTGTTATCAGGCATTGCCTGATCATCTTCCAGTTCATAATTTCCACGGTCATGATCTTTAGCACTTTCATCATCTTTCAGCAGTTGCGCTATTTTAACCATAAGGAACTGGGCTTTAATAAAGAAAACCTGATTGCCGTTCAGCTTTATGGAGACCTGCGCCAGGAAGCCATTAATAATACTCAGACCTTAAAGGATTATCTGGTCTCTCATTCCGGCATTTCAGGCGTGACGTTGTGCTCCAATATTCCCGGCGAAAGACTGAGCGTGGAAGACCTGCGTCTTGATGCTATTCCCGAAGATGCTGAACAGCCCCCGATCCGTTATATCAGGGTTGATCATGATTACATCGAAACTATGGGACTGCAAATCGTGGATGGTAAGAGCTTTAAGAACTGGACTTCCGAAAATCCCGCCTTTATTCTGAATGAAACTGCCCTGCAGGCTACCGGAATTGAAGGTCCCCTCGGAAAAATGGCGTCTAATTTCAGAGGCACTGAGGCGGAAATTGTGGGCGTCGTTAAAGATTTCCATTTCGCTTCCCTCCATAACAGAATTGAACCACTCGTCATAGAACTTAATCCTGCCTGGTCATCCAACATGATCGTGAGGGCTTCAAATAATGATATTGCCGGCGTGCTGAACATCATCAAGGATAAATTCCAGGAAATTTCTCCCGGTTCGGTTTTCAATTTTTCCTTCGTAGATGAAAAACTGGAGGAACTTTATAAAAATGAACAGCGAATGAACACCATCTTCCAGTTGTTCACTATTCTGGCGATTGTGATCTCCTGCCTGGGTTTATTCGGTCTATCCATATATTATTCCGAACTGCGCATAAAAGAAATAGGTATCAGGAAGGCTTTGGGTGCCGGCAGTTTCCATATTGTCAGGCTGCTGACGGCTAAATTCTTTCTCTGGATTGCCCTGGCAGACCTGATCGCCCTGCCCCTCGCCTGGTATGCCATGCATCTCTGGCTGCAAAACTTTGCCTTTAAAATCAGCATTACTGCCCTGGTTTTCCTCATTTCTATTGCCTTTTCCCTTATCATCATGCTGATCTCTGTCAGCTATCATTCTCTCAAAGCTGCCACCCGGAATCCTATCAAAGCCCTGAAATATGAATAATTAATTAATCAGATTCTGCATGATCAGGTGGCGATTTCGCATAAATATTTGTCATTTGATTTATTAAGAGACATTTTGTAGCCTATAAGGAAGATCTAAGGAGAGTATAAGGAGGGTATAAGGGGTCACAACAAGGCACAATCTAACGATATTCTGTTAGATTGTGCCTTGTTGTGGCCCCTTATACCCTCCTTATACCCTCCTTATTGGCTCCTTAGGGTTGAATCTGGCTTTATTGATTCTAAATATATATATCACGTTCTCCCTTTCGTATCTGCTCATATTCCCGCCAGAAGGTGTTCATTAATTCCTTGTTTTTCTGAAAATAAGGCTGCTTCTGAATTTCTTCGATTTCCTTCTGGATGATCTTTTCTCCTGCTTTTTTCATTTCTGCGGAAGCATAATCTTCCAGGAATTCGCGATAGGTGAGAACGGCATTGAGTTTACAGAACTTTCCTTCCACACAGTGCTTGAGCATGCCCATTATCTTGTCGCCGGTACGACCGCAGCGGTAACCTGCGGTGCAGAAGCTGGTGATCATGCCCATTTCTGCCAGTTCGCGTACTACTTCATCTAAACTGCGCGTATCACCCAGCATAAACTGCTGCTCATCTTCCTTCTGGTTAGTTTCCTGAAATTCCTCCAGTTTCTTAAGGGCATCAGTGTAACCTCCAATGCCGATCTTCGTGGATGCATCTGTCTGAGTGCAGCCGCATAAAATGGCCTTACGTCGCATCTCTGCACTTTCTCTTGCTGTTACGATCATGCCCGTGTATGGCACGGAAAGCCGCAGAACCGTTACCAGCTTGAGGAAATCCGCATCATTGACCAGGTAAGGTGAATCTTTGGAAATTGGTGAATCGGAAGCTGGCATCAAACGCGGAAATGATATTGTGTGCGGACCTATGCCGAACTGTCTTTCCAGATCCATGGTGTGATGCAGAAGCCCCATCACCTCAAATCGCCAGTCATGTAATCCGAATAAGGCACCGACTGCCACATCGTCTATTCCGGCATCCATTGCCCGGTGCAGAGCATAAAGCCGCCAGCGGTAATTGCCTTTCAGCGTATTGGCGGGATGCACTCTGCCATATGTTTTTCTGTCATAAGTTTCCTGAAATACCTGGTAAGTGCCAAGTCCTGCTTCCCGAAGCTTTTTAAGATTAGCAATGCTCATTGGGGCTGCATTAACGTTAATGCGGCGAATATTGCCCCAGCCGTTTTTAGATTTCTTTTTCACGTCATAGGCTGTCTTGATGGATTCAATCATATAATCCACATCAGATTGCTGATGCTCTCCATAAACCATGATCAAGCGCTTGTGGCCTTCGGAAATTACAGCTTCCGTCTCCTGGCGCACTTCGTTCATGGTCAATATGCGTCTCTTTTCCTGGTTATTTTCACACTTAAAACCGCAATAGGCGCAATTATTAACACAGAGATTGGAACAGTATAAGGGCGCAAAGAAGACGATGCGGTTATCATAAACCTTGCGTTTGATTTCCAGACCAGTCTGCCGCATTTCCTCCCAAAGAGAGGGATCTGTCACCTGCAAGAGCGCTGCCGTTTCTGCTGGCTCCAAACGCTCTATTGCCAGAGATTTCTGCATAATATCACGTACCTGTTTTTTATCAGGTTGCCTGCCACCTGCGAGTTCCCCCTTGATCTGCTCCTCATCGATAAAATCCCTGCCGGAAATAAGATACTTCTCAATCTCTTCTTCACGGATTACTTCTTTTTTCCATTCTGCTGCTGACAGCTTACTCATAATGTCTCCTATATGTATCTTTTTTTATATTTTTAAGGTAATTGCTTTCACGTTCACCTGGTCAATTTGACCCAGTTTGCCTGAAAGCGCTCCCAGTTCATCAGTAGTCATCTTTAAAATAAGGAAAATAACCGCCACGTTCTTATCCGGTACCGGATAACCAAGTCTCATCTGAATAAAGCAGGCATAATCATGTAATAGTTTACTCACTGTATTAAAGGCGGTATCGCGGTCATAAACCGTAATCGTAACAGTATGAAATTTCTTTTCCAAAAAAACTCCTTCCTGCCATTGGAGGAAAGAGGAAGATCATTCTCTGGCGGCAGACTTCGCAGAATTTCCCCGAAATCAACCTGATAAATTCTTATTAACCTCTTTCCCTTGATGTCAGAATTTCTATAATTTCCTCAATCTCAGGATTAGTGATAAATTCGGGTGAGTAGCTTTGAAGTCAATTTAAAAATAGCATCCATAACAGAGCGCTATGATCAAAAGGCCCGGACTACGATTAATTCTGTTTTATTCCCTGACTGGAGGTATTAAACGAACAAAACGGCAGCGGATATTCCGCTGCCGTTTTGTTTTTAAATAGGAGGATTTTATTTCATCAGAATCATTTTACGAGTTTGAGTTACTCCATTTACGGTAAGGCTTGAGAAATAAATGCCGCTGGTCACTGTATTTTCTGCCTCATCTTTGCCATACCAGACGATCTGGTAATTACCGGCATATGCAGGCTCATTGAGCAGCGTTTTAACGATCTGCCCCTTCATATTATAGATTTTGAGGGTTACCTGTCCGCTGCTCTCTTTTATGCTGAACGGGATAACCGTTTCAGGATTAAATGGATTAGGATAGTTCTGCTCTAAAAGAGTTACTTCCGGTAACTGTGTATCATCGCTGTTATTGGGAAGAGGAGAGAGGGTTACCGGTATGGTCTTGCTGTCCCAGCTATCGGAAGTGATCACGATATTGCAGGTGTGAACCATTTCTTCGATAGTGCTGGAATCGAAATTGACCGTGATTACCTGGGTATCTCCAACGCCAAGTGTGCCGGAAGACATATCCAGATTTATCCAGCGCAGGGGATATTCCAGAATGATTTCACCATCAACGATATGCGGGTCATTTCCATAACCGTCACCGCCAACACTGTAAAGAATTGTCATATCACCGGCAAATTCCGTGCTGAGGATAACATTAACGGCAGCTGAGGCAATTTCACCATCATGCAGCACTCCCCAGCCATTAGCAGTTTGTCCATGCCAATTAACATCTGCTCCCTGTCCGGTTGTGCCATCCCAGAGCATTGCGCCACCGGAACCTCCGGTAAAGCTGGAAGCACCTGTTACGGTCACACCCAGCGGAAAATCAATCCAGACATCACTAACCCATTCATTATCAGTTGCCCCATTATAAACGCTGAAAGTCCAGGTTGTAGTTTCTCCGGGGGTAAAGCCGGTAGCATCACATTCCAGGAAAGAACCGGAAATATCACGTTCTGTAGTGGTCTCATCTGTTCTAATATAGAAATTAACCGGCACATCACCGGTGTTTGATAAATCGAAAGTAGTACTGATTTGTTCACCCCAGATAATTTCTTCACTGATGCTTTCAGGGTCAATAAAGAAAGTATTCGCCTGATAAGCAGTGAGAATAATCAGCTGGTTCCAGGAATCTTCCGCCGAAGCAATGGTGACATTGAGAATAAAAGTATAAGCATCAGGTACGTTTTCACTGATGGATATTGTAAATGCATCCTCAAGGTCAATCATGGCATTAGCGGCCACCATATCGCAAGATGCAGAACCATCAAGTATTTCTATATACTGGTCATTCTCCGTGATCGTTACCGTTATGTCAGTGGCCGTTTCAGCTCCGATATTTTCCAGTGAAATGCTGATCACTGCTTCTTCACCAGCTTCTAAATATTCATCGTCACCCGCATAAGCACTATAATCAAGGATAGTAAGGAAAGGACCGTCAGGTGGAATAGGCGGGCTGGTAAAGAAAATAGCCGTTTCATCATCAAGCGTCTTTGCTGCGGTAGGATAGGTGTTATTAAATGTATATTGCAGACCAATAGTACCGGAAGAATCTTCCAGACCTATCGTGCAATATTGACCATGATCGGCACGATAAGAGCCACTGTTATCATTGTTAAATACTTTATACTGGAATTTTATCTCACTGTCACCGGTTGTGG
Source organism: Candidatus Cloacimonadota bacterium (assembly GCA_021736135.1). Classification (GTDB taxonomy): domain Bacteria; phylum Cloacimonadota; class Cloacimonadia; order Cloacimonadales; family TCS61; genus JAIPGO01. Next base: position 12,752 of record JAIPGO010000073.1, on the reverse strand, counting down.
TGGGATAGAAATTTGGATCATAGAGTATCATTTGGAATGTCTGCTCGGCATTACTTACTTCATTTTGCATGTGGTCCCATTCGACGACATAATAATGCTGGGTGGCATCATAATAGGTATATACATGTCCTCCCGAACCATTTTGAAGATCATCCCAGAAAGCAGCAATTATTGGGCTGGGACCATGTGGACCCGGAATTGCCCAGTTCATAAATGATGCCACTTCCGAGCCACCAGGTGAAATCCAGCCGGAAGTTGCAGCTGTGAACATATCATATTCTTCGCCATAAAAAACGAAAGTGAAATCGGCAGGGAAATCAAAATCATCGATATCAGCACCATCACTATACGTGTCATTATAATACAAACCTGTATCATCTCCGATAGCATTGATCTCTACCCAGTCATATTCAGGGCATTTATCATAATCAGTATCGCCGTCGTCATAACAGTAATAACCATAAGCGTCAGGACCTAATGGATCCTGTTGGGTCACTATGCCAACTTCGATCAGAAAACAGGCCGAATTATCATATCCGGCAGCATTGGTAAAATGAATGGTCACCGGGATCTGAGTTCCCGGAAGAATAGCGCTGCTGGCAGTGATCTGATAACGATCTGAGAAATTATTAACTTCATCATCAGGCATAATGGAACCGAATTCAGCCAGACTATCGATAATGGTGATACGTCTATTCAAACATTCCAGTTCACCTGTAACATTCATAGCTGTGATCTGACCGATATTTTCCACTGAAAAATAGATTTCTGAAGTCTCACCGGGATCAATTACCCCATTAGCGTCTGCTACGTGAAATTCGGTAATATTGAGCATAGCACCAGCGATATCAAGAAATATCGGTACGATCCAGGTATCCTGATCTGCGGTTAAAGTAAGATTCAACTGACTTCTAATCCCGCCAGGTGTGGCAGCATCAATAGATATTTCCAGATCAGAATTACTTACATTAGCGCCGGCAGCAATATCATTCAGGTCTGCAGCAGCAGATGTCACTGTCACATAATCACTAAGTGATTCCAGATCTGCACTGACTGAAGTGGCGGCATTAGTGCCATAATTTGCAATGATCATATCCAGGATAATATTTTCACCGGGATTGGGCAGACCATCACCATTTGTATCATCCAAAATAAGCTGATCAATATCCAGGTTTATATCAGCCTGAATAACGGTAAATTCCTCTTCAAAGGGAATATTGTTATGGTTTGTGACCGTGAGTTCATAATCTTCGCCAATAGCCACATTTACCAGATCAACATAATAAATACCATTAATATCGGTAAAACCGGTCTGATAGAAATCATCTCCGCGCGCTGTAACCCAGGCATCTTTTAAAGGTGTTCCTGCTTCATCGAGCACGACAACCTGCATATAGTTTGTGCCTAAGGCTACTTCTTCATCATAGAAAACGGTCAACGGCTGTGGTACACCGGTCCAGAGTTCCACGGATGGATCGCCCATCAGGTTGTTCCAGTGCGAGAAAATGTTCACGTAGTTACTGGGATTCTGGGGATATTGCAGGTAAAGGTTAAGTTTACCGCGCACCAGGGCACCTCCGGGATTAAAGATGTGATCCACGAAAATGCCATAAAAAATACCGGCAGTTACGCTGTTATTGAAACAGGTATGAGTTCCCGAAGTAGCAGTACCAATAGCGGCAATAGCACCCTTAGGACTGGTGGGAGTTCCGGCTTTGGCAAAAACTTCACTTTGGGCAGTACCCTCAAAGCTGCCGGTACTGCAGGTAAGAATACTACCCAGGGGCAACATCCAGCCGTTGGTTAGAGCATTAATACTGGTTGTGCTCCATCCGCTCATACCGATATAACCACGATAGCATACATAGCTTGCGCCAGCATTTATTCCAGAACTGAGTCCAGCTGACCAGCCACCGGAATAAGTCTCGTCAAAGGTAAATTCTTCATCATAAAATTCAATATAGGTTTTTACTGCTTTACAAGTTGATATTGTGGAAGGACCTGAAGAGGAAGGATCGCCAACCAGCACGGCATTTGTGAACCAGTCCGTGTTACCCATATATGGTTCTCGTTCATAGTTCATTGATTTGGCAATCATCGTTTGCAGTTCTGAAATATTGTTTACTGAAAGCCTGCCCAGTAAAACATCTGCCAGAACATCAGTTCCATCGAGTTGTGAATAGGGCTGGTCACCAATACCACTATACCAGCTCCAGGTTTCCGTCCAGGATGGAATAGCGATTGAGCCGCTGGCATCCCCAACGAGAACAACAAATTCAGGAGGATTCGTCCAGTCATCATAAGCATCCTGGATATAATTTTTTATGGAAGTAGTCGTTGTTCCAGTTGTGCCAGTGTGAGCAGCGGTAACGTCAAAGCCTTTTTTATCTTTCCAGTCGACCAGGTAATTCAGATTAGTAGCAACATCATTATTATTGGGATAAATAAAGAGAATTGCCGGTCTTTGAAATTCATCTCTGGTGGCAGCAACTTCAGCATAATTAAGGACTGAGGACTCATAGATATTTACAAAAGCACGAGAAGGTGCTTTGTGATTTTCTAAGGTATTAACGCCGCCACGTCCGGAAGTAATCACTTCCACGCTGATATTATGATAAACTTGAAGTTCTCTTTTTGAGGCATCATAGCGGAAGGGGTAAAAAGTCACTTTAACCAGACGCAAATCACGCATGATCGCCGGTTCTCCAACGGCTGCAATCTGGGCTGGAAATATTCCACCCTGACTGTAATATGCTTCATCTCTTATATAAGTGTCACGAATGGGTTCGCTTTCTGTCAACAACTCTTCCTGGGGATAAACAATGATATTACTGATCGTCTCAAAATCTGAGGACGTGACGGTCAAAGAAACCTCACCCTGGTCAGGCACAGCTATCAGGCGCGTGAAAACCGGCAGATCCGGCATACCGATGGCAAGGATTTTTCCTTCTTCCGGATAACTTATACGGGTATAAGCGTAACCGGATTCAGTAATTTGTTCCGCATCATAGCCATCAAGACTGAAATCCAAACTGATATTGCTTCTTTCCAATTGCACGTAATTAACTAAATTTTCATCGGCGTTGGGTATATTGACCCAGGCACTCCACAAAGTAGCACTCAGCAACATCGCCAAGACTACAAATAACATACTTCTTTTCATATTCCATCCTTATCATTTTTTTCTCTGTTTAAATAAGTTAAACATTTTTTGTTCCACATTAACTTATTTTCACAATTTAATTTAAATAAATAAATAACTCCCGCCCGGAAAGGGGGCGGGAGTTATCAAAAATATCCGTTAACAGATTATTTCAAGAGAACCATTTTCCGGGTCTGGATGGTGCTATCTGCTTTAAGTCTATAGAAATACACTCCGCTGCCAACGGCTTTATCATTATCATCTTTTCCATCCCAAAGCAGGGAATGTGAACCAGCCGGGAAATAGCTGTCAATTAAAGTGCGAACAAGTTGGCCTCTGGAATTGTAAACTTTAAGTTCAACTTCAGTAGCCTGCGGAATCTGGAAACTGATTTCAGTTACCGGATTGAAAGGATTGGGATAATTACCGGCTAGTACCAGGGCATTGGGTAATGGCTGGTCATTATGATTCACCGGCCCTACTTCAAGGGTTACATTAATGATCTTAGTATCCCAGGTATCACATGTAATCACGATATCACCGGTATGAATTCCTTCTTCGATGAAATTAGAGTCGAAGTTTATGGTTACAACCTGGGATTCATTAGCACCCAGAGTACCGGAAGAAGTGTCCAGATTTATCCAGCGCAATGGATAAAGCAGATAAAGATACCCACTCACATTGTGCGGATCATTTCCATAACCGTCACCACCGATTTCCCAGCCAAGGGTCATATCTCCGGCAAATTCCGTGCTTAAAAGCACATCAACTTCCCAAGTGGCAATTTCACCATCATGAACAACTCCCCAGCCATTTGTCGTCTCTCCATGCCAGTTAGATAACCGGCCTGCTCCTGTTTGACCATCCCAGATCATAGCACCGCCGGAACCACCGGTTACATCACTGGCGTCAACCACGCTAACGCCCAGCGGAAAATCAATCCAGACATCACTCACCCATTCATTATCAGAAGCAGCATTATATACCGTAAACGTCCAGGTCGTTTCTTCTCCCGGAGTGAAGGAATCCGTATCAATAGTTATAAAGGAACCGCTGATATCTCTGTCGGGAGTCGTTGTTTCGTCGGTTCTGATATAGAAATTAACCGGCAAGGTTCCAATATTGGTCAAAGTAAATTCAGTGCTTCCGGTCTCCAGAGGATGTAATTCGAAGTATACGCTATCCTGATCAACGGCAAAAGTATTTGCCCAGTATGCCGTAAAGGGCAGCATCCAGTTCCAGCTATCTTCATCACAACTGATGATAGCTTCGATATAGAAGATATAATAATCCGGCACGTTGTTTGAAACTTCAATAGTGAATACGTTTTCCAGTGTTCCATAATCATTAGGAGAAATTTCAGGATATGAGCCAGAATCATCAATGACGGTAACGAAAGGATTATTGATGGAAATTTCCACACTGATATTGTGTGCCGTTTCAGCACCCATGTTTTCCAGAACCAGCGACAAAGAAGCGGTTTCTCCTGCTTCGATGAAATAATCATCACCTGAAAAAGCATAAAAACTGCCTACACTCAGGAAAGGACCGTCCGGTGGAATTGGAGGAGGTGTAAATAAAATTGCCATCTCATCCTGGAGCGTTTTACAGGCATCAGGATATGAGTTGTTAAAAGTATATTGCAGTCCAATCAAGGCATCTTCGTTTTCCAGCCCGATAGTGCAATACTGTCCATGATTACTCGGATAAGAACCTGCATTATTGTTCGTAACATCAAGATACTGCATTTTGATCTCACTGTCTCCCGTTGTGGTGGGATAATAAATGGGATCGTATAGAATTACCTGGAAAGTTTCCGGAACACTGGTATCTCCATTCTGAATGCGTGACCATTCCACAACCACATAATGCAGATCGTCGTCATAATACCAGAGCACATCTCCGGGACTTACGTTCATATCATCCCAGAAAACAGCGATCATAGGACTGGGACCTTGAGGTCCAGGGATCTGATAATTCATAAAATTAGCAGTTTCATGATACCCCGGAGCAATCCAGCCATTTGTGCAAACGCACATCTGGTCGTAATTTTCTCCATAATATACAAAGGTGAAATCATCAGGAAATTCGATATTTGCAAAATTCCCGGTCCCGCCACCAGGTCCTGTATATGTTCCTCCTGCCCAGGAAATGGAAGTTCCGTCTCCACCATAATCAGGATCAATTTCTATCCAGTCATAAACCGGACATTTATCATAATCCACATCTCCATCATCATAGCACCAGTAACCATATTCGTCCGGTCCATAAGGATCTGTTTCTGTAGGTTCTCCAATGGGAACATTCATGGTCACATAACTGTCATAACCACTGGCATTAGTAAGGTGAATGATGAAGGGAATATAGGTTCCGGGTAGAATAGCTGAGCTGGCTGTGACGGTGAAACGATTCGTGGCATTATTACCGGAACCGCCGGAAGAGATATTTCCAAAACTGCCCAGACTGTCCTCAATTGTTATACGACGATTATTGCAGGTTAACAAACCTTCTACGGCAACAGCCTGCAGGTTCCCGTTATTCTGCAGCGTAAAGTATATTTCTTCTGTTTCACCCGGATCTAAAACTCCGTTGCCATCTATTGTGTAATCACTTACATAAAGACTGGGGCCGGTCACAGGAATCTGCAGCCAGGTTGACCATTCATTATCATCTTCATCAGTGATTACTAATTCTGTAGTAATATCCACACCACCCTGAATAGATGGTGCAAATTCGAGCTCAAATCCCGTAGCTGCCGTGGCTGTTCCTCCGGAAGCAATATCTCCAAAATCAACTTCTGATGTTATTACTGTTACGAGATCACTGTGAGTATCCATGGTCACGTTCACGCCACTTACTGCAGCACTGCCGGTATTTGCCAGAGTAAGCATTACTTCCACGGTTTCACCGGGATTGACCAGACCATTACCATTACCGGCTGTATCATCATAAAAAACGTCATCTATATCAACATACTGCTCCACTTGCTCGATCGTAACCTCTTCGATAATCGGAATATGATCATGCTTGGTTATGGTAAGTGTATAGTCGCCATCAACGGCTCCATCAAGATCAAGTATGGCAATGCCACTGTAATCACAGAAAGTCGTTGCTACAAAATCGCCATCGTCTTCCTTGAGGGTTACCCAGGCTCCTTCGGCTGCATTGCCAATGGAATCGAGTACTGCTACCTGGTAATAATTTGCTCCACTGGGGATTACATCATCATATATAGCAGAAAGATTCTGGGGTACGCAGGTCCATAATTCAAGCGAAGCATCTCCCATTAATGTATTCCAGACTGAAAAAGTATTTACATAACCACTTGGATTTTGAGGAAACGTCAACCAGAGGTAATATTTACCCTGCAGAACGGCCCCACCCATGTTATAAATATCATCACGGAATAATCCACCCCATACTCCCAGTGCAAAGGCATTATTAAATGGTGTATGTGTACCGGATGTGGCTGTTCCCACGGCTCCAATACCACCACTGGGCAGTGTGGTTGATCCCATCTGATAAAATCCTTCCGCAATTCCTGTCCCGTTTTCCCAGTTATTGGAACCACATGTTGGAATAACGGCAAAAGGCATCATATAGCCGTTACTGGTGCTGCCATAACTCCAGCTTGACATTCCCAGATAACCACGATATCCATAATAACTTACACCCAGATTAATAGCTGTGTTCATCGGGGCAGGAAACGGGCTGGTATATACTTCCACAAAATTATCGTCACCCCAGAAATTCCCGGGATGATCAAGCATCAGTTCCTTGGCTGCCTTGGATACAGTGATCGTTGAATATCCCGAATGAGTTGGGTCTCCGGTTAATAATGCACGACTATACCAGGCGGTATTGCCCATATAAGGGGTTTTCTCATAAGTTAAAACCTTTGAAATTACCGTCTGCAGCATTGTTGATGTGGAAAAAGTCATTCTTCCTAAAATCACGTCACCTAATACATCACCTCCCTCCAACTGACTGTAAGGGTGGTCTCCTTCACCATAACTGCCGGAAGAGTACCAGGTTGGGATCGTAAATGTTCCGTTGCCGTCACCCATAATATTCACATATTCCGGCGGGTTTTCCCAGTTGTCATACGCATCCTGGATATAATTCTTAATGGCAGTATTGCTTGTCCCTGTCTGAGCAGTGGTGGCAACAACCACGTTAAAACCTTTCTGTTCTTTCCATTCTGTCAGGTACGCCAGGTTAGTTAAAACGCTATTGTCATTATTACATATAAATAATATCGTCGGAACCTGATATTCATCACGGAAGCTTAGTTGATCATAATTCAATGTATTCGTCTGATACATTGATTCAAAGGCGCGGGAGCGTTTACGATCACTGTATTTGGCATTAACACCACCATTACCTTCAACCGTTACTTGAATTCGAATATTAGTATATACAGTCAATGTTCGGCTGGCTGGATTATACTGAAAAGGACTGAAAGTTACCGGTAATATCCTGAAATCACGCATTATAGCAGGTTCACCGGCCCAGGCTATTTCGGATGGATATACACTGCGACCCTGATAAAAATCATTATTAATAGTAAAATTATCACCCAGCGGTTCGCTTTCCAACTGCAATTCCTCCTGGGGATATACCATCATTTCCTTATATTCCACGCTATCATAACTGATTATTGTAACCGTAGCCACTCCCTGGTCTGGAATGATCAATGCTCTTGTAAATACCGGTACATCTGGCATACCAATGTCCAGAAGCTCTCCGGCATCTTCATGGCTGATAACAGAATAGGTCTCACCTCCATATACTTTCTCTTCCAGATTGAACCCGTCAAGGGTAAACTCTACTTCCGCTGCACTGCGAGTCTGCTGCTCACATATAAATAAATCCCCCTGCTGCAATTGATCTGTGTCAATCCAGCGTCCCATTAATGACATACTGATCAATAACAATATGACAAATATAAGGCTTTTTTCCATTCGCTACTTCCTTCTTGATTATTTTTTTTCATTAACAATAAATCGTGATTACTGAATATTATGGACTCTCGAAACAGCTTACCCCAACCCTCTCGAATAATACTGTATTTATTCAATTTTACTCCTGTGCCATTTTTTTTATCCCCAAAAAATCCCCGATTTCAGTCAAGACTTTTTTACTTTCAGCTTCAGGAAAGCCTTTGGCAATTTTTGGCATACTGTTTTTTTATTTCAAAAACAGTGGATACTGTTTAGTGTAACTCTTTATATAATTACTAAAATTCTTAAAAAGAAGATGAAATGTGCACATCTGCTACGCTTTAGGCAGGATTATCGTAATTGACAAAACTGAATTTCCTGAGATAGTTTAGGGAATGTTAATTAGTCCGTAGGACTTATCTATTTGTAGAATATAATATTAGCCCCCACCCTACCCCCCACCCCAGCGACCGGCGGAGCCGGTCGCTGGGGTGGGGGGGGATGACCGATGTCTATTTCTACAATTAAATATCCCCTATGGAGAAAACGAAAACAGTGATAAGTGACCTTATAATAGATACTTATAAATGTACAAACTTGAACTGTAATTGCCAGAAAACAATAATTGTGCCTTATTATTGATATTATTCAGCATAAGTTATTGAAAAAGGTCGCATAAAAGTGAACAGTCTCAACAGTGATTTTGATGATGTATAAATAATCTTCTTGACACTAAATCCTGGTTGTCTTAGATTACACCCGGAGTATAGAAGTGGTAACAGGAATGTTAATTATGTTAGCAAGGTTATTATGAAAAGCTCTTATACCCGGATATGGAATGAAAGGAAAAAAAGATATGCCGAAAATGGAAAAAATTGATCTGGCTTCTGAGAGTAATGTTAGCATACCCGTAAACCGGAAAGAACGAGAATATCAATTACGCCGTGAACTTATCATAGACGTGTCAGAGAAGCTCTTTTATAAAAAAGGTTATGAAAATGTTACCCTGGGAGATATTGCCAAACATGCCGAATATACTAAGAAAACGCTGTATTCTTATATAACCAGCAAGGCGGAATTATATCTTGAGGTTTACTATCGCGGTCTGGTTAAAAGAAGACAATATATAGCCGATGCGATGGAAAAGGCAAAAACGGGTCTGGAAAAAATTCTGGTTCTGGGAGAATCATATTTCGCTTTTTTCCGGGAAAATCCGCAAATGCTGCTGCTGGTGCAATATTTCGATTATCGTGGAATAGAATATGATAAAGTTGAGAAATCTGTTGTCGATAAGTTCATCACCTTTACAAGAGAAACGAATGAAACTCACCTGAAAGCATTTCAGCTCGGACTTACAGATGGCACAATCAATCCTGATATATCAATAGAAATTGCCTACAGTCAGTTTATTCTCTGTCTGCGCGCTATCACTCACCAGGCAATCATCAGTCTGGAAAATTCACCCGAAAAGCATTATTCTGCTGCCTTCCGCAGTGAATATTTTCAATATTTTCTTAAGCTGTTTTTACATGGCATTGCAACTAAACCCATGAAATTAAATAAGTTCACATTTCCGGAAACGGAAGAAAAGGAGTAATTATGATCTTGAAACTGAAAGAATTACTGCTGCAGATATGTCAGGAATATTCCGAACTGAAATTTGTTTTTCATCTCAGAAACTGGCATACGGATTTTCTGCGCTTTTATCAAAGTCAGACGAACTATAATATCTCAAAGAGTTCGCTGTCACTCAGAACCACAATTTACAAAGGGAAAAGGTCTTATGGTTTTTCCCTGAACGATCCCACGGAAGAGAAACTCCGTGAAAAAATTACCGAAATTGAGGGTTTTATCGACTCTCTGCCGGAAGACCCGGATTTTGTTGATATCGAAGCGAACACGGCAAAATCCGCAGAAAAACAAAAAAAGGATAACCGCCTGGAAGTGAATCTGGAAAAGAAAATCGCTATCCTGCAACACCTGGCGCATACCGTAGAACCACATAATTTCAAAATCTATGGAACATTCATCTGCAATTATAGAAATCTCTACATTGTCAACAGTAATGGTCTGGATAAACATGAGATAAATTCACCAATTTATCTGGAAGTAAAAGCCGTGAAGCAGGATACGGAAGTTACTGTACTGGAGACTTTTGGAGGTGAAGATTTCTCACACTTTAACCTGGAACGTTTCACGGGAAACCTGCTGGCAAAAGTTATAGCCGGAAGCAATGAAATCACCGATCTGGATGCCGGAGAATATAAGGTTATTCTTGCTCCCCGCTGTATTGGTGAATTCTTTTCTTACCTCATGGGCAGCGCATCTGCCAGAACACTCGATAACAAAACAAGCTTCTTTGAAGATAAAATTGACCAGAAGGTATTCCCTGAAACCATCTCTCTCACTGATGATCCTGATCACCCGGAAATGATTCAGTTTGAATACACCGGTTCCGGCTTTCCTTATCAAAAACTGAAGATCATCGAAAAAGGCGTTTTTCGTAACTATATGGTGGATAATTATTATGCCCATAAACTGAACATGAAGGAAACCGGGTCGGAAGCTTCTGCACTGGTAATGGATACTGGTGACAAATCACTCACCGAAATGATCAATTCCATCGATAAAGGTATATACATTTCCTCTTTGCATTATATGAACTTTATCAACCATAAGGAAACATCCTTGACCGGACTCACGCGTGACGGAACTTTCCTGATAGAAAATGGTAAAATTACCCGGGTTATCAACAACCTGCGCTTTACCGAGAAGATATCGCATATTATAGAAAACATCATCGCTGTGGAAGATAAAGCGGTTACGGTTCCCTTTTCTCATAATTACGGGCATTTTGGCATAGAAAGCTGCCGCATGCCGCATGTTATTGTGGATAACTTCAAGATTACTTCCTCAACCGGAACGATCTAAGCAAGGAGGATTATATTATGAAAAAATTAGTCTATGATATATTGAACAAAACCAAAACTCTGGGTGTCACCTTCGCCGATGTCCGCTATACATCAACTGATGATGAGACCATCTTTTTTGAAAAAGGCAGTTTAAAGCATTACGGACGCAATCTTGATGCAGAAGCAATCGGAGTGCGCGTTCTCATCGACGGCTGCTGGGGATTTGCCGGTACTGATATTATGAAAACCGTTGAAATTGACAAAACTATCAAAAAAGCTATAGAGAATGCTCGTCAAGGCGCAAAATTCCGCACTCGGAAAGTGGATTATATCCCGCAAAAATCCGTGCAGACCAGCTACTTTTTCCAGCCCGAAGAAGACCCGTTCCTGATGGATAACCAGACGAAACTTAATTATCTGCAGAATATTTCTCAAAATATGACAACGGTACCGAAAATCGTCTATTCCTATATTTATAATATTTATTATCGCCAGTATAAGATATATGCCAATACCGAAGGCACGTTTGTTGATACTCTCGTTTATGATGTGCTGCCTTCCATGTACGTGCTGGCAAATAATGGAAAAGAATCAATGTGCCGCACTTATCCTGGTCATATGAACGGACGTCGTGGCGGTTTTGAGGTTGTGCGCGCTATTGAGATGGAAAAAAATACCGCCATCATTATGGAAGAAGCTATCAAATTGCTTGATGCACCCCGTATAGAAGAAGAAAAAGCTGATATCATCATCGGTGGCGGTCATCTGGCACTGCAGCTACATGAATCGGTGGGACATGCTACAGAAGCTGACCGTATTTTCGGTAAGGAAATATCTTACGCCGGAAAAACCTTCATCAAACCGAATATGCTCGGTAATTTCAAGTATGGCAGCCCGATTGTAAATATCTATTCAGACAGCACTGATACCCGCGGTATGGGCTTTCATCCCGTTGATGATGAAGGTACACCTGGAAAACGCGCAGACCTCATTAAGAACGGCATCCTCCTTGACCAGCAGACTTCCCGCGAAATCGCTCCCCTGCTGGGCCTGCAGCCTTCCTCAAATATGCTGGCCAGTTATGCTGATGATATTCCGCTGGTTAGAATGACTAATTTCTGCCTGGCCCCCGGAAAAGGATCCCTTGCCGACCTCATCGCTGATACTGAAAATGGTTACCTGATTGACCATACAAAAACCTGGAGTATTGACGATAACCGTAATAATTTCCAGTTTACCACTGAAATCGGCTGGAAAATCAAAAACGGCGCTATTACCGGCATCGTGAAAGAACCCACATATTTCGGGATCACTCCTCAATTCTGGAATGCCTGTGACCGCATCTGCGGTGAAGAAGAATGGGAAATGCAGGGTACCTTCCATTGCGGTAAAGGTGAACCGGGACAAACCATGCACCTGTCTCACGGCGTGGCTCCTGCCAGATTCCGTGATATTGTTGTGAACATTAAAGCATAAACACAAAGACTTATTCATTTTTTCCTTGAGAATCGGAGCCCTGGCTCCGATTCTTTTTTTCCAGAAACATCCTGCTTCACCTGTTAATTATTCTATCTTTTTATCATATGCGATCTTACACTGCTTTAAGTTAAAAGAACCTTATTTACATTAGTGCCAAATGTCCCCATAAGATTGCTAAAATCATCAAGAAAGAAGAGAGAAAGGAAATATTTCCCTCTTCCTTCTTTTTTCTTGTGCATTCTTATTTTCGATTCCACACTTTTTCCTGTCAACTTT